>CABUHM010000086.1:0-5990 GCA_902491355.1 uncultured Eubacteriales bacterium | reverse complement strand
GTCATCCTGCACTGCGTGGAGGAAACGCCGGTTTATTATTTCGAGCTGTGCGGACAATATTACATCCTTTCCGAGAGCATGCGCGTGCTTGAGGTGGCGGATTCCATGGCGGAGACCGCGATGCCCGGCGTGCCCCTCATCGCGCTGAACACCCTGAACGTGGCGTATGCCGTTGCGGGCGAGCGCGTGGTATTCGCCGATTCCGGCTTTGACAGCTATGCGCAGACCATGCTTTCCGCATTCGAGAATTCCGCCATGGCGGACAAGATTACCCTTGTGGACTTTTCGGACAAGTTCAATATCTATGCGGTGTATGACCACAGATTCCGCGTGGAATTCGGCACGGCGGACGATATCGGCACCAAGATCACCATGGCATATAAGATCATTCATACCTTTGAGGAACGGGATACGGGCGTGGTCAACGTCAAGATCGACCCCGGATATGCCATCCTCGACGCCGTGCATACCGTGCGCTGAGTGAAAACATTGTGAACAAATCATAAAATTTCCGAAAAAGCATTGAAATTTGGACAAAATCAAGGTATCATAAATAAGAGTATAATCGTATATCAGTAAAAATAGATTGCGCGCACACATCGGGAAAACCGCATTGCGCACGGGAGGAGTCAAAATGCCGAACGAACTGGCAACGGAACTGAACAACAACGACAGCAATGTCAACATTAAGGTAGTCGGCGTGGGCGGCGGCGGAAACAACGCAGTCAGCCGTATGATCGAAAAGAAGATCAAGGGTGTGGAATTCATCTCCATCAATACGGACAGTCAGGCGCTGTCCCGCTCCAAGGCGGAAAAGCAGATCCCAATCGGCTCTAAGCTGACCAAGGGTCACGGCGCGGGCGCAAACCCCGACGTGGGTGCAAAAGCCGCTGAGGAAAACCGCGACGAGATCACAAACGCACTAAAGGGTGCGGATATGGTCTTTATCACCGCAGGTATGGGCGGCGGAACCGGCACGGGTGCCGCTCCGGTCGTGGCAAAGATCGCAAAGGAGCTTGGCGTTCTGACCATCGGTATCGTCACAAAGCCCTTCGCTTTCGAGGGCAGACGCAGAATGGAAGCGGCAGAGCAGGGCATTGCGAGACTGCGCGAGTGCGTGGATTCTCTGGTGATCATCCCAAATGAGAGACTCAAGCAGGTCTCCAACGTCAAGATCACGCTTGCTACCGCCTTTGATGCGGCAGACGACGTTCTGCGCCGCGGTGTGCAGAGCATTTCCGAGCTGATCAACGTGCCCGGGATCATCAATCTGGATTTCAACGACGTCACTGCCGTTATGGAAAATGCCGGCTGCGCACATATGGGCGTGGGCGAGGCAAACGGCGAGAACAAGGCGGAGGAAGCTGCAAAGATGGCAATTTCCAGCCCGCTGCTTGAGACCACCATTCAGGGCGCCAAGGGCATCCTGATCAACGTCACCGTGTCCCCCGACATCGGTCTGGAGGATATCGACACGGCTTGTACCATGATCTCCGAGGAAGCCGATCCGGACGCCGTGATCATCTTCGGTGCGGCATTCGATCCTTCTCTGGAGGACACCATGCGCATCACCGTGATCGCCACCGGCTTTGACGGCGCACCGTCCGTCGATGACAAGAAACAGCCCGCGGCTGAAGAAGAAAAGCCCGCCGAGCAAAAGACCGATCTCCCCGAAAAGCAGGTCATTGCCGATTCTCAGGACAACAGTCCCATGGACGAGCCGGCAGAGGACGGCATCTCCGAGAGCGATTTCAACGATATTCTGAACATTCTCAACCATAAGCACGGCAGAAACAACTGATCAGCCCGTGCCGTGCGGACGTGATACCGTGTGCACCGCCGTCCGTGTGAGAACGCAAAACAAGCGCCGACCGACCGTCCGGAATGCTCCGGAATGTGTGGGCGGCGCTTTCGGCTTCGGAAGTCTGACAGGCACGGTTTGTGCAGTATGGAAAAACAACAAATATCAAATTGAATATATTCTCCGGATTATTGAATTTTTATGAAAATGAGCAAAACGCCTCCCATCGGACGCATTTTCGCAAAAAAGTGCTTGACAAAACGGGAAAATGGTTATATAATGACCCTATCGGGAGGGTAAACGCCATGTTTCGTTTTGTGAATGGACAAATGAATACGGCAGCGAACACCGGCGCGGACGCACCGGCGTACTCTTCTTGCGGTCAAATATGCAGAATTATTATGGACGTTGCTTTTGCGGCGTCCTTTTTGTTCGTCGTTTCCGCAGTGCGACTTTCCCTGATTGCGGCGATTCCCGCCTTTATTATTATTTTTATTCTACTGATCGGCAAAAATACAAACGAGGTCCGACGGACAGGCGTAAACGGTTAAGTGCAGAGTTAAAACCGGTTTTGCCAGTCGGCAAAACCTTTTTTCATTTCTTTGTATTTTGCGGCGGTTTCGTCTGTGGCGGCATCGCCGAGAAATAAAATCTCTATATGATACAGAAAGAGGTAGAACAATGAAACACATCACCAAGATCGTAAGTATGGTTATGGTTGTGCTGATGTTGGCTGCATGCTTTGTAGCTTGCGGCGACAAGGGCGGCGAGGACGAATACGTCATCGGTATGAGCGGTCCGCTGACCGGCGGCACATCCATTTACGGCACAGCAGTGAAGAACTCCGCCGAAATGGCAATTGAGGAGATCAATGCCGCAGGCGGTCTCAACGGCGTCAAATTCCGTCTCATTGCAACCGACGATATGAATGACGCTGCCAAGATCAATACCAACTACGCGTCCCTGATGGAGAAGGGCATGCAGATCTCTCTGGGCACCGTGACCACGACGCCCGGCTTGGAATTCAAGAACTACGCCAAGAACGACAATCTGTTTGTCCTGACCCCCTCTGCATCGGGCGATAACATTCCGGAATTTGACAACTGCTACCAGATGTGCTTTGCAGACGGTAACCAGGGCGGTGTTGCCGCAGAGTATGTCAATTCCCAGTACAAGGGTGAGACCATCGGCGTGTTCTACAAGTCCGATGATTCCTACTCCAAGGGCATTTTCACTCAGTTTAAGGATAAGCTCGACAGCTCCATCACGGTGATCGAGACCGTGTTCACCGATGCCAACGCAACCGACTTCTCCACCCAGATCGAGAAACTCAAGGACTGCAAGTTCATCTTCATGCCCATCTACTACACACCCGCATCTCAGTTTATGATTCAGGCAAAGGGTACCATTGCAGACGATGCCGTGTACTACGGCTGTGACGGTCTGGACGGTATCGACTCCGCAAAGGGCTTTGATATCAACACCATTCCGCAGGAAGTTTCCATGCTGTCCCACTTCAACTCCAAGGCTACCGAAGGCAAGTCCAAGGAATTCATCGATAAGTACGTCAACAAGTACGGTGCCGAGACCCTGAACCAGTTCGGTGCTTCCGCATACGACTGTATCTATGCAATCTACGACGCCATGAAGGCTGCCGCTGAGAAGAATCCCGACGCCGTGAAGCCTGACATGTCCGCTTCCGACCTGTGCAATGTTCTAAAGGATCAGTTCAACAACGGCTTCACCTATGAGGGCGTTACCGGTGACGGCAAGCCGATCACCTGGGAGAAGAACGGCTACGTCAACAAGACTGCCGTCAAGTACGTCATCAAGGAAGCTCAAAAATAATAAACGCAAAACCGGTGTGATACTGCCGACGCAGACACGGTTTTGCGTCGGCAGACACGGAACGGCTGTCAGAACGGATCGCCGCTCCGTGCCCATATCAAAATTGGTAGGGCTGTCACGCAGATGATACGTTATCTGCGCCAGCCCGATCCGCGTACAACGGCTTTTGCACGGGAAGGTTACGGATGGATTTTTTAACAACTATCATTAACGGGTTAAGCCTCGGCGGCATCTACGCGATGATCGCACTCGGCTACACCATGGTGTACGGCATTGCCAAAATGCTGAATTTTGCGCATGGCGATATTATCATGGTCGGCGGCTACACGATCTATGTCTTTATGAATATGACCGGGTATCCTCTCATTGCCATCTTGGCGGCGGTTGTTTTTTGCACCGTCCTGGGTATCCTCATTGAAAAGGTTGCGTATAAGCCCCTGCGCGGTGCGTCTCCTCTTGCCGTGCTGATCACCGCCATCGGTGTCAGCTATCTGTTGCAGAGTCTGGCGCAGATCATTTTCAGCTCTGCACCCAAAATCGTGCTGATCGCCGATCTGGGCACGGTGAATATCGGCTCTCTGCGCGTAAAGACCCAGACCCTTGTCACCTTAGCAAGCTGTATTGTGGTGATGACCGCATTGACCCTGTTCGTGCGCTACACCAAGATCGGTCGTGCCATGATCGCGGTCTCCGAGGATCGCGGCGCGGCACAGCTCATGGGCATCAATGTGAATGCCATTATTACCATTACCTTTGCTATCGGCTCGGCTCTGGCGGCGCTTGCGGGTCTGTTTAACCTGATGCAGTCCTTCAATGTTTCGCCCACCTTCGGCGCCATGCCCGGTATCAAGGCGTTTACGGCGGCGGTCATCGGCGGTATCGGCTCGATCCCCGGTGCGATGCTCGGCGGCGTGCTTTTGGGCATGATCGAGTGCTTTACTTACGGTACGAGCGTAGGACCGTATACCGATGCCATTGAATTTGCCATTTTAATTGCCATTTTGCTTGTGCGTCCTACCGGATTCTTGGGCAAAAAGAGACGGGAGAAGGTGTAATGAGCATGCGTTTGAAGAAGATCAAGTGGAATCATTTTATCAATTACATGGTTGTGGGCGCGGCGCTCATCGTATTTATTGTGCTGTCCAACACCACCAACATGGCATCCTCGACCCAGTATCTGCTCGAAAAAATTTCAATCAGCATCATTCTGGCGGTTTCCCTGAGTCTGGTCGTGGGCTTCCTCGGCGAGTTGTCTCTGGGACATGCGGGCTTTATGTGTCTCGGCGCGTATTTGGGCGGTAAGCTGGCGTCTCTGCTTGTGCCGTCCCTCGGCAACGGCGTCCTGACGCTGGTCATCTCCCTGCTGTTCGGCGGTGCGATCGCCGCCGTGTTCGGCGTGATCGTTGCCCTGCCTGCCCTGCGTTTGAAGGGCGACTACCTTGCCATTGTGACCCTGGCGTTCGGTGAGATCGTGAAATCCCTTTTCATGAACTCCTCGGAGAGCACCTTCGGCGGCGCTATCGGCTTTTCCACGCCCCGCTTTGACCGCAATCAGCTCTTCATTTACGGCTTCGTTCTGGTGCTCATCACCTTGGCAGTTATCCAGAATCTGATGCGCTCCAAGCACGGTCGCGCCATTACCGCGATCCGCGACAACGAAATTGCCGCACGTGCAACCGGCATCAACGTCACGAAGTATAAACTGCTTGCCTTCACGGTTTCCGCCTTCTTTGCGGGCATTGCGGGCGTGCTTTACAGCTACAGTCAGTTTACCATTCAGAGCGCGAAATTCGGTTATAACTATTCCATCGAAATTCTGGTCATGGTGGTGCTCGGCGGCATGGGAAGCATCAACGGCTCCATTATCGCCGCTACCCTGATCACTTTCATCAACACCAAATTTGCTGTGCTTCTCACGGGCGACCTTGCGGTTTTGCAGAACCTTCTGTACGCGCTGATCCTCATTGTCATCGTAATTTACAGCAACGCGCCCGGGCTGAAGAGCTTCCGTGAACGTGTGAACATTCACCGTCTTTGGGACGCGCTGTTCTACCGCAAAAAGGATCCGGCAAGGATCACCGATGACCGTGCAAACTGGGACCGTATCCCCACGAAGATCAAAATGGACGAGCTTTTGTCCAGCGAATTCAAGGTTTCGGATGACACGGAGCCGGATGCACCCCGCAAAAAGGAGGATCGGAAATAATGGAAGAGTTTGTTTTGCAAACGCATGATCTCGGTATCTCCTTCGGCGGTCTGAAAGCGGTGCAGGGTCTGAACCTGAACATCAAGCAGGGCGAGCTGTACGGTCTTGTGGGACCGAACGGCGCGGGAAAAACCA
>CABUHM010000085.1:0-6026 GCA_902491355.1 uncultured Eubacteriales bacterium | reverse complement strand
GTCGCCCGCCGTAAAACGAGCATATCGCACCCATTACCGACCTGCTCGCGCGCGTCATATAAGGAAGCCTCCTTTGTGTAAAGGGAGGTGGCGCGCTTGCCGCGACGGAGGGATTGTTCGGCACAAAATGAATTAATTACGATTTCTCAGTCAGCTTCGACGAGTGCGACTTGCAATTGTTCTACGTGAAACACAACGTAATTAGGACGATCTGCCGCCACAAAACAAAAATCCCCCGACGTACCGCGCATGCGATATGTCGGGAGAGGGTCAATATGACATTGTGTTATCGGCGGACGGGCACCGAATAGCGTTGGACGGTATCCGCGCCGACCTCCTGCACCTGCAGTTCCATGCACGGTGTGGTACGGAGGTAGTGCACCAATGCGTCCTCGGTCGTGATATCGTCGGGAAGCAGGACGCCGCCGTGTACCCGTTCGCTGTCGCCGTGGTAATCACAGCCGCAGGTCAGCACCATGCCGTTTTCGCGCTGATACGCCAGCAGTTGCTCGGAGTAGGTCTTTTTATAAATAGGATGACAGTTGATCTCATAGCCGTCCACGCAGTCGGTGGGCAGAGGGTGGGTGCCGTTGCGGTACGGGTGTGCCTGCACCACGAAGATCCCGTGATCATGGCAGACGCGATACAGCTCGTCGGGCAAAAGCTCATACAGGTTCTTCTGCGCATGCAGGAACGCGCTGTCGGCGCCGTACAGGAGCATGTGCACACAGCGGTTGAATTCCAATGTCAGCTCCACGGCAAAAAACACGGTCAGCCCGATGATATCGCCGTATGCCTTCACGCTTTTGTATTCCGCCATGTACCGATCCACGAAGGTATCGTAGCCGTCCGAATCGATATAATTCTTTTCAAAATGGTTGGAAAGCGCAATGCCGCCGTAGCCGAACGCCTTTGCCGTATCCAGTATTTTGTCGCCCGGCAACTTACAGCATCTGCTGATGCCCGACGAATGTGCATGTAGATCGATGAGCCTCATATTTATAATTTCCGTCCTATGTGTTTGTTATGCACCGAAAAACCGCTGAACGCGAAGCCGACGGCGCCACGTCAACTGATACGAGCGAATGAGCATCGACAGCGCCACGTCGAACAGGACGTATGTCACGTTTCCGAGCAGATATACGGGAAGCTCAAAGGAAAAGCCCGTATCCGGAAGCCCGAGCACGAATTTCGTGAGCCAAATGACCAGGGTGAGCGCCGCATTGAAGTACGCCAGCTTGCACACCCGGGAAAGGAGCGGTCGAAAGCGTTCCAATCGGAATTTCAGAATGGGATAAATGCCGGTCATGACAAGATACAAAACTGCCGGCAATTTGGAGGGCAGGAGCAGAAACGACAAAATGCCCGCCGCAAAATACAGCATGAAGGCGTATTTTACGCCCATTTCCATGCGGGAAAACGTGACCAGCAGTGCCGCCATGGCGGCAAGCGTGAGATCCATGACCTCGACCACCGCGCCGATATACAGAAAGACCACGGTGAGCGCGGCAAGGATGGCGGAGAGGGTCAGCCGCCGCAGACGCAAAGCAGACGGTTTCATATCAGCAACAGCGGACGACGTCGCCGCTGCACAGACCGCACAGGCAGTCCGCGCATATCAGACTCGAGCAGATGTCGCACCCCGTCATGCCGGTTTGACCGCCCTGACGGTAGGCTCTGCCGTAGTTGGATGCCTGATTGCGGAGGCGGTTCACGGCGTTCCGATATTCCAAATTGTCGGGGTCCATGTAGCACGCGGTGTCAAACAGCTTTTCCGCCTCATAGAACCACCCGCGCTGTACCATGATACAGCCCTTGAGGAAGTTCCACTCCGCGTTGCGGTCGCTCTGGGACACCGAATTGAGCAGGATCTCCGCCTCGGAATATCTGCCGCTGTTGATCAGCTCCCGTATGCGGGCAAATTCGGTGCTTCCCGTGCTTCCGCCGTACGACGACCCGCTCTGCGAGCCATATCCGCGGGACGACTGCTCCGCGCGCTGTTTTTGTATGGTATCGTATGCCTCGTTGATCTCCTTCATTTTCTCCTGAACGAGATCGGCTAACGGATTGTTGGCGTAGTTATCCGGATGGTACTTGCGCGCCAGGTCACGGTATGCCTTTTTGATTTCCTCATCCGTGGCGTCGCGTGACACCCCTAATACTTTGTACGGATCACTCATGCTTGCGGTATGACGCCGATTCGGACGGCGTGTCCTCCTTTTTCGGGCAATTGTCGGAGAGCGGCAGGGTCTTGTTCAGCACGTGCTCCATGCACGCGGGCATCCCGAGATATATGATGTTTTCCGTGATACTGCGGATGCCCGCATCGGAAAACGGAATCAGCGAAACAGCCCGGGAAAGCCTGTCTAACTCTAAGGTCATGGCATGGGAAATGCGGTCACGGTTGGGTGCGTCGCCGCACAGAAACGGGTTGTAATTGCCGCTTTTGCGGTCGGACGGAAGATCGTCCGCCGCGTCGGTAAAATAGATCCATCTGCCCGTGTGTCTGCCCGCTTCCTTCATAATGCGGGCGGCGGAGCCGTCAAGACCGTGGGAAAAGACTGCGGACAGCAGATCGCCGAAGCAGTCCGCCGCCGAATCGGGGAGGGGACAGTGCTCTTTTTCCAGTTTGTGCAGACGAGCCAGACAGTCGTCTACCTCCCGACAAAGCGCGCCGTATCCGCGGACGTGACGCCGCATTTTTCCGAACAGCAGAGCGGACGCGCGGTATTGCAGACGCCGCAGTCCCCGACTGTCCGAGATCTTGTCGTCCAAATTGCGGAGCGCAAGCACCGCGCCTGCCGAAGCGGCGTAGTCCATCGCCGCGCCCGATGCCGTAACGGGACGCTTTTTGCACGGATGACGCGCACAGCGACGCAGGGTGATGTCGGGGGGATTGGGGTCAAATCCCATGCGCAACAGCGCCAAAAACACCAGATCGTAGCTCAGGGTGAAGCGGGACGCACATCCCGTTCTCCTGCCGTTTGTGTGGCACAGACCGCAGTATACGCTTTTGTAAAATTCCGCTTCCTTCACCTTCAATTCGGGCTCCAGAGGCTTCACATAACCAAACACGTCACCACCTGCGACCTTTCTGCCGTTGACGAAACGAAGTACCGTTGTCTTGTCCTATATTATATCATAGAACGGGCGTGTCGAGTGTCAAGGATCGAAAAATTTTCTATGAATCTTTTATGAAAATCAAAAACGGCGTGCGGACGGCTCTCCGCCCCTCCCCGAAAATCCTGACGCCGCGCGTTTTTCCCTTGACACATCGCCCGAAATGTGCTAAAATTGTCCCACGCGGGTGTGGCGGAACTGGCAGACGCGCCAGACTTAGGATCTGGTTCCTCGGAGTGCAGGTTCGATTCCTGTCACCCGCACCAAAAATCGGCAAATCTCGTCAGAGGTTTGCCGATTTTTACTATACAACTTTCCCACTTTTCACTTTTTACTCTTCACTAAGTTCCCTTCTGCCGATTTTCGGAAAGGAAAAAGGAACAGTGAGAAGTGAAAAAGTGTATCTTCCGAACCGTCTCTGCGGGATGCGGAAATCCCGCATGCGGGGCGTTATTCGAGCGGATTTGACTTTTGGGCAAAACAGAGGTATAATGTCGGTGCCCATGCAACTATGAATTTACGGAATCGGGGATATATCGAAATGAAGAGGCTTGTGTTCTGCATCATTGCTCTATCCATAGTGTTTGTTTTTACCGCGTGCGGCGGAACGCGTGACGGTGCGGAAGGCGGCACTCCCGACACGTCGGCGGTTCTCGATGCGTCGGCGGATATTTCCGACGAAGTGACCGACCCCGAAACCGAGCCTGTCGAAGCGGCGGGGGAGAGCGGCGCGACTACGGCGGGTACTGATTCTGAGCCGTCGACCGCGGACAGCGTATCGTCTGCTCCGACAGAGGATACTGTCCCTGCGACCGATGCCCCCGTGACGCTTCCGTCTGTTACGACCCCGTCGCCCGTGACCTCGCCGATCACAGCTCCGCCGACTACAAATCCGCCTGTCACTGCTCCTCCCGTGACCGAGCCACCGCATGTCACAGAGCCTTGCCGTCATGTCAACACGGAGGTGCGGAACAAACGGGCGGCTACCGTCTCCGAGACAGGATACACAGGTGATGTCTACTGTCTGGATTGCGGTTATATGCTCTCATGCGGATGGGGAACCCCTCGGATTCAGCAGATCGATCCGGCAAATCATGAATTCTATGACATTGAGATGGAAATTTTCCGTCTGATTAATGAGGAGAGAGCGAGAAACGGCGTCGCCCCTTTGATTTGGGATGAATCGTTGTATGCCGGTACAAAAATCAGAGCACAAGAGGCAACAACGAATTATTCGCATACCCGTCCGGACGGCTCGGCACCGAGCACTGCGTTCGACGGCTTTTACGGCGCTATGGGAGAAAATCTGACACGACATCTGATCGTGTATGATCATGCCGCAAAAACAATGGTCGAGGGGTGGATTCAGTCGCCCGGGCATCATCAAAACATGATCGACAGCAAGTTCGGGCGCACCGCGATCGCAATTGTGAAATACAACGATGAGTACGTCGCCGCGAACATTTTTACAAATTGATACGGACTGTCGCAGGTAAGAAGAGAATTGCCTGCGGCAGTCTTTTTGTGTTTGGGGGTACGGTCGCAAAGCGGAGGGGAGTTCATGTGCATAAACGGGCGCGAATTGGGAAATACTGGTGCATAGCTCCGCATATAGATGAATGGAAAGGATGGGGAATGTTATGCGATATGCGATACTGGGTATGTTAGCGGCACTGGTGCTGATGGCGGGAATGCCGTCATGGTTTATGGGTGCGCCGCAGGAGATGTCGGGGGATTCATTGCAATCGCCGACAGACGGCAGTCGAAGCGAGCTTCGCGATACCGCGCCCTCGGACGAAACGCAGAAACCGCCCGCCGAATCTGCGGAAACCGCACCGTCCGACCCGACGCCGCCCGTCCCGAAGGAGACCACCGTAAAATTGCTCCGTCACGAAACGGGCGAGGTGGAAAGCATCGATCTTGAAGAATATCTGTGCGGCGTGGTATTCGGCGAAATGCCCGCCTCGTTCGGCTTGGAAAGTCTGCGCGCCCAGGCGGTGGCGGCTCGAACCTATACCATGTATCAGATCAAGCACGACACGGTGCACGAGAACGCTGATCTGTGCGACGACAGCGCCTGCTGTCAGTGCTATCTGCCGTATGACGTCGCCGTGAGTACATGGAGCGAATCCCTGGTGCAGAGCAGTTGGGAGCTGATCCGTCAGGCGGTCAACGATACTGCCGGACAGATTCTGACAAGCAACGGCGAACCGATCGCCGCGCTTTATCACGCCGCGTCCTACGGCATGACCGAGGCGCCGTCCTACGTATGGGGCGGGGAGCTTCCGTGTCTGGTCAGCGTGGAATCGCCCGAGGAGGACATTTTGTCCACGGTGGAGGTTTCGGCGGATCGGCTCGGGAGCGTCCTGACCGACGGCGGCTACACGGTGTCCGGCTCGCCCGACACGTGGCTCGGCGAAACCACGCTGACCCCGTCCGGACGGGTGAAGGCGGTCAGCATCTGCGGGCAGAGCGTTTCGGGCGTGTGGCTCCGAAGCCGTCTCGCCTTGAAATCCGCCATGTATTCGGTGCGCCTGCAAAACGGCACGTTTGTGTTCACGGTACACGGATCGGGACACGGCGTGGGCATGAGCCAGTACGGCGCCAAGGCTTACGCCGAGCAGGGCTGGAGCTATGACCGCATTTTGGCGCACTATTATCCGAACGTCACCCTTGATGTGATCCGATAATGCCTCGGGTCGGCGGGCGATTTCGCGGCATCATTGCATGCGAAATCGCTTTTGCGACAAATTGTGCCGAGTTTTGAAAAAAGGGTTGACAAGCAAAGAAGAATATGGTATAATTACAGCCGTGCCGATGTTTTCGGCATGACGATGGCGGAATAGCTCAGTTGGCTAGAGCATCCGGTTCATACCCGGCAGGTCGTAGGTTCAAATCCCACTTCC
>CABUHM010000084.1:0-6044 GCA_902491355.1 uncultured Eubacteriales bacterium | reverse complement strand
TAAATGAACTTGTCCTGGTTTTTGCGGAACAGGACAGCGCCGATGAGCAATGTGCCAAAAGCCGTTGCAAAGCAGGAGACAAACTGGAAGAGAGTGGGGCACCAGCCGTGCAGGATAATGGCGCGCGCAAAGTTAATGTATTGATACAGGGGGTTGCACTTGAGAATGGCGGAAAAGGTGCCTAACTGCAAAACCGACATATCGTACATGATAGGGGTAAGATAAGTCCAGATGGTGACGACGATGCCGTAGATATAGAACATATCGCGCAGGAACACCGCGACCGTGGAGAGGATCAGTCCCATGCCCAGTGTGAAGATGAACAGGCAGGCATATGCATAGGGCAAAAGGAGGTGATACCAGTTCAGCCCCGTACCCGAGATCAGAATGACGGCGTAGAGGGGGATGAGGGTCAAAAGAAAGTTGATGCCCGAAAAGAGCACCTTTGACAGAGGGAAGATATACTTCGGGATATAGACCTTATTGATCAGGCTGAAGTTTGCCACCACACTGCTCATTGCCAGGTTAGATGCTTCGCTGAAATAGTTGAACAGGGTCAGACCGATCATCAGATACGTGGTATAATCGACGTTTGCGGTCATTTTGCCGACCTTGAAGACGTTGCTGTACACAAAGGACATGACAAGGGTCATGAGCACGGGGTAGAGCAGGCTCCAAAGGACGCCGAGAACCGAGCGCTTATACTTGACCTTGAAATCGCGCGAGATCAACTGCGCCAGGAGAAAACGGTATCGTTTGAAATTAGATACTGTGTTTTTAATCATGAAAAACCTCCGGAACCCACGGAAAGGGTGTTTCACAGAACCAAAGGGCGATCGGTTCGGGAGCCGTGCCGGGATAAACGGTGCGGACTGTCAAAACCGACGGCAGACGGGTAAATGCGGAGAGCGCATGCGTGGGAAATGTCACCGTAAAACATAAGGCGATGCGGCGTGCCGCAGGACGCCTCCGAGACGACTGACACGCGCAACGGCAGACTGCGCATTATACTTCGACATTATAGCATAAAACGGCAAAAAAGTCAAGCGCTTCCCGTGCCCGAATTCGGGAAAAACGGCGTTTTTCACTTTGCGCAAGATGCTCTGTCTCGGTTGACTTTTTTGGGGAATTATGGTATACTTTTCGGGAGAAGAAAACACATGAGGCAATGGGCTGTTTTTCGGCGCGCATTGCGGTGTTCTCAAATAATTTCGCCGATATCGGCACGGAGTTACAATATGCATCAATCAGTCATTACCCGCGCTATGACGCAGGACGGTTCCGCAAGGATCGTTGTGTGCAATTCGTCCGCATTGGTCGAGCGTGCACATGAAATTCACAATACCTCAAAAACCATGACGGCGACCCTCGGCCGCTGTCTGACAGCCGCCTCACTGATGGGCTGTCTGCTCAAGGACAAGACCGACGTTCTGACCCTGCAGATCGACGGCGACGGACCTGCCGGAAGGATCGTATGCATTTCCGACTATCTCGGAAACGTGCGCGGCTGGGCGGAAAATCCCGATACCGAGCTACCGCCCAACGAAAAGGGAAAGCTGAACGTGGGAGGCTCCGTGGGTGCGGGGACGCTGACCGTCATGCGGGACACGGCGGATGCCGGTCATTACGGAAGCACGGTGAATCTGGTCTCGGGCGAGATCGGCGAGGACATTACGCAGTATTACGCGGAAAGCGAGCAGATCCCCACGGTGTGCGCGCTCGGCGTGCTTGCCGACACCGATTGCTCCTGCCGCGCGGCGGGCGGCTTTCTCCTCCAGCTTCTGCCCGGGTACGACGAGGCGATCATTCCGCAAATCGAGGCGAATATTGCCGCACTGCCGCCCGTGTCCTCCCTCATTCGTGACGGACTTACGGGAGAAGAGATCATCGGGCGGGTGCTGTCCGGCATTCCGTTCGACCTGTTTGACACCATTCCCGTGGAATACCGTTGCAATTGCAACCGCGAAAAATATGCGCGGGCGCTTCTGGCACTGGGCAAGGACGAGCTGTGCCGCATGGCGGAGGAGAACCGTCCGGTGGAGATCCGCTGTCGGTACTGCCGCAAGCAGACGACCTTTTCGGCAGAGGAACTTCGCGATATGATCGCCGCCTGCGAGCAAAAGGAAAAGGAAAGCAAAGACGAAGGAGACGCAACCGATGAAGCACAGTGAGAAAAGGCGGGAGCGCAGGAACAGACGGGGCGGCAAGCCCGGCTTTTTCGGCTCTCTTGTATTGCAGATCAAAAAAGACAAGACCGCATTTGTCGTTTACTGCATTCTGCGCGTGCTCGTGATCGCAGTGATTGTGCGGTGCGCCGTGCAGGGACAGTGGGAGTCGGTTTTCATCGGATTTCTGGCACTGCTTCTGTTCATGCTTCCTCCCTTTGTGGAAAAGTCCTTCCGCGTGGTGCTTCCCACAACGCTTGAAGTGCTGGTGTTTGTGTTCGTGTTCTGCGCCGAAATTCTCGGTGAGATCGAGGCGTTCTACATTAAGATTCCGTTTTGGGACACGGCGCTCCACACGGTCAACGGCTTTATGTTCGCGGCGTTCGGATTTTGCTTGGCGGACATCCTGAACAAGAGCAAAAACATCCGTTTTCAGCTATCGCCCATATATCTTGCGGTGGTCGCGTTCTGCTTTTCCATGACCATCGGCGCCTTGTGGGAATTCTTTGAATTTACCGCAGACCGTGTGGCGCTGACCGATATGCAGAAGGATCGCCTGGTGCAGACCGTTTCCTCCACCCTGCTCAACGAACAGGGTCTGAATAAGGCTGTGATTTTGGAGGGCGTGACGCGGACAGAGGTCTATTATAACGGCGGCACGTATATCATTGAGGGCGGTTATCTGGACATCGGCATCATTGATACCATTAAGGATCTGATGGTGAATTTCGTGGGCGCCGTGGTGTTCAGCGTCATCGGGTATTTCTACGTGAAGCATCGCGGAAAAGGCAAAATTGCCAGTCAGTTCATTCCTGTCTTTGAGGACGATTCCGATGCCGACGACGCTTCCGGCAAGGATAGTCATTCCAAAGACGGGGAATCCTAAATGTGACGCAGTCGCTTTTCGGGAGGGTGTTTTATGCTAACCAAGGAAGAGGTACTTTCCTTCCGCATGCCGCGTTGGGAGGAATTGCCCGATATCGGGCTGTATATGGATCAGGTGTTGGGTGTGGTGGAACGGAATCTGGCGCTGTTTTCCAAGATCGACGATTCCAAGACCCTGACGCCGACCATGGTCAATAACTACGTCAAGCAGAAGATTCTGGAGCCGCCGCAGAACAAGAAATATAATCGGCAGCAGTTGGCGCGCCTGACCATCATCTGCATTTTCAAGAAGTTTCTGAATCTCGGTGAGATCGCGGACGGATGCCGTATGCTCCTGGAGCATTACCCGAACGACCGTCTGTATAATATTGTGTGCGAGGAGATCGAGACGGCACTGCACAACGCCTTTACCGAGCCGGAGATCGTCGTTCCGCGCGCAGACGACGCAGACCGTTCCGATATCCTCATCGTCAGACGCGGCGCCATGGCGTTTGCTAATATCATGTATGCCCGTGCCGAAATCGGCGCGTATCATGAAACGCGGGGAGCGGCGGCGCGGGAACGTGAGGAAGCGGCGCAAAGGTCGGAGAAAAAGAAAAAAGATTGAGGCATCTGCACCGCATTATTCGCACATGCTTTGATTTCGACGGCACACTTCCGTATGCACCCGTTCTTTGAGGGGATAATGGATTCTGTTTCCTATTTGTAAAGAAAGCTCAGGTTTTATTATGGCACAGTCACGCTTCGGGGCACTGCGCTCCGATATCATGCTTTTGGTCACTGCCTTGATTTGGGGCAGTGCGTTTGTGGCACAGGACATCGGCGCAGATTATCTGCCGCCGTTTTCCTTTAATACCATCCGTTTGTTTGTGGGCGGGATCGTCCTGCTCCCCGTGATACTGCTCAGCGACCGTCTCGGCATCGGACGGAAGCCGCAGTCGGCAAAGGGACGCCGCGACCTGCTGATCGGCGGTGTGCTGTGCGGTCTTTGCCTGTCCGCCGCCTCCAATCTGCAACAGATCGGCATCAATGCCGATACCTCGGCGGGCAAGGCAGGCTTCATTACGGCGATGTATATTGTTTTGGTGCCTGTGATCTCCCTGTTTTTGGGCAAGAAAAGCAGTGCGGAGATATGGATCAGCATCGCCATCGCGGCGGTGGGTCTGTATCTGCTCTGCGTGAAGCAGGGCTTTTCCGTGGAGATCGGCGATATTTTCCTTATGCTGTGCGCTCTGTGCTATGCGTTTCACATTCTGATCGTGGGACATTTCTCCAAGATCACGGACGGCGTTCGCCTATCCTGCCTGCAATTCTTTTTGGCGGGGCTGAGCGGGCTTCCGTTTTTGCTGATGGAAGCGCCCGCCGTGAGCGCGGTATTCGATGCCAAATGGTCGATTTTGTACGCCGGTGTCATGTCGTGCGGCGTGGGCTATACTCTGCAGATTCTGGCACAGCGGCGGGCAGACCCGACGGTGGCAAGCCTGCTGATGAGCATGGAGTCGGCATTCTCGGTTTTGATCGGCTGGATCATTCTCGGAGAAGCCCTCACGGCACGTGAGCTGATCGGCTGTGCGCTGATCCTGTGCGCCGTGGTGCTTTCCCAGCTTCCGCCTACCGTATGGGGACGCCTGTTCCCGCGCAGAAAGGAAAAGACCGATGAGCAATGAGCTGACCCTGGTGGCGACCTGTCTGTTCGGGCTGGAGAAATTTGTGGGCGAGGAGATCGATGCGTTGGGGTATCGGCGTCTGTCCACCATGGACGGCAGAGTGACCTTTGCCGGAGACCTTGACGCCGTTGCCCGCTGTAATTTATGGCTTCGCACGGCGGAGCGTCTTTATATCCGCATCGGCGGCTTTCACGCCGAGGCCTTCACTGAGCTGTTCGACGGTTGTGCGGCGCTTCCGTGGGAGGAATGGATCGGGAAGGACGACGCCTTTCCCGTAAAAGGACATTCCATCCGCAGCAAGTTGTTTTCGGTTTCGGACTGTCAGAGCATTTTGAAGAAAGCCATCTGCCGCCGTCTGGAAGGGAAGTACGGCATACGTTGGTTTCCGGAAACCGGCACGAAATATCAGGTGGAGTTTTTCCTGTTTTGTGATGAAGTGACCCTGATGATCGATACCTCGGGCGTCCCTCTGCATAAGCGCGGCTACCGTCCGACAGCGGGAGACGCGCCCCTGCGCGAGACTCTTGCTGCGGCAATGGTGCGGATGGCGCGCCCGCGCGAGGACGTGCTTTTGTGGGATCCCTTCTGCGGCTCGGGCACTATTCCCATCGAGGCGGCGCTTCTCATGACGGGCACCGCGCCCGGTCTGCACCGTTCCTTTGCCGCAGAGAGCTTTGCGGCGATCCCGCAGGACAGCTTTGCCCGTGCGCGGGAGGAGGCTCGCTGTGCCGTACATCAAACGGATTTTTGCGCGTATGCCTCGGACATAGACCCTGCCGTGATCGATATTGCGCAGTCTGCCGTGGATCGTGCGGGCATGGGCGCGCGCATCCGTTGCTTTGTGCGCGATGCACGAACCATTGAGACCGAGGGCAGACGGGGTACGGTGGTGTGTAATCCGCCGTACGGCGAACGCATGATGGATCTGCGTTCGGCACAGGCACTGTACCGCGACATCGGAAAGGCGTGGCAGTCACTCGGCGCATGGCAGATCTATGTGATCTGCTCGGACGAGACCTTTGAAAAATGGTACGGCAGGCGCGCCGATAAGGTTCGCCGTTTATATAACGGCATGATACGTTGCAATTACTATCAGTTTTTCCGCAACAAAACGGCTTTCCATGACAAAGGAGGATCCCGACATGCTTTCTGAACGTTTCATTTCCGCCGGATACGGCATGTGCAACATGTATGATTTTGTGCCGTCGCCCTATCTGCGGCGGTCATTCACCCTGCCTGCCGCGCCCGATGCGGCGCAGATCACCCTTTCCGCGCTCGGCTTTTACGAGTTGTTTGTCAACGGCAACCGCATCACGCGCGGACTTCT
>CABUHM010000083.1:0-6092 GCA_902491355.1 uncultured Eubacteriales bacterium | reverse complement strand
CGCGCGGTAAACCGCGCGCGCCCCGACGCGGGGCGCGAAGTCTGTGCAAAGTCCGCGCAAGCCCTGTCGAAGGGCGACATACCCGACACGATCCGTCTGCCCGCATGCCGCATCATATTAAAAAGCCTCAGCCTGCCCTTCAGAAGCCGGCAACCGCCCGAGATACCGCCGTTCGGTATCTCGGGCGGTTTCGTCCTGCGGCATTTCTCACAGCATGCAAGTTTTTTGCTGTTTATGCCCGCGCCGCCGTGCATTGAACTGAAAACAATGGGATATCATTTTTCATAAACGTTCATATAACATTTACATGTATTTTTTGTCAAACATATTGCGTTTTTTGGCAAAATATGGTATGCTTTAATCGGAGGCAGTATACACTGTCATCCGATCAACATAACAGGAGATACCGCGATGCTTCGTTGTTCTGCCCCGCAGTCTGACTCTTTGCGCACACGGTTTAGGTGTGGCTTCCGGTTATGGAGAGGACAACTTAAAATCATTTGTGTCAGCGCATAAGTCAGACGGTTACGAATGTCGGCTTATGCGCTTTTTCAATTACCTGACAGAAATACTTTATACTTTGATGATCGAAAGGATGGTCAGATCAAAAATGAAAAAATATCTATGTGCTGTTTTTGCTATCGTCATGTTGATGATTTCGATATCCGGTTGTGCCTCGGCTCCCGAAGAAACCGATCCCGTTGTTTTGCCGCCTACCCGTATCGGAGCTTCCGGATGCAAAGTGATAAGGGTGAAAGATTACACTTTTAAATCTGCATGGGAGGAAGCTGATGTTGTTGCCCGAGTCGAGGTCGGAAATTGGATTGCTGAGGACACTGAGATTATTAAGACATACTACGAAGCGAAAGTGTTGCAATGCTTTAAAGGTTCGATTCCCGAAAACATTACGCTTTACCAAGAAGGTTGTTCCGCCTTTACAATGAAAGGGTACCCATTGTTTACGAGTGGTAACGAGTTTCTGGTATTTTTAATGGAGGCAACAGCAACTACCTGTTATGAGGCTCCTTTCTGGATCATGGGTTCGTTTACTACAATTTTAGACGTTTCCTATGATGAAAACGGAAACCGTTATTACGCTGACAGTCGTGGTTTTTTGGGCAAGTCTATAGACATCGCTTTCAACTATGCATACGACACCGCTGTATCCGCCGAGGTTATGGCAACCGCCGTAGCAAAAGATCCGATCGTTTCCGAAAGGCTACTCCCTTATCACTACATCTTTTCCGAAGAGGACTTTTTAGCTTTGGCAGAGAGTCAACAGGAGGTATAAACCCGAAGGAAATGAAAATGCCTGCTTTTACGGCTGTCCGCAACAGCGCGATACACCGAAAGGACGTCGCGCTGTTGCGGACAGTTGTGCGCTGACCTTGTACCGTAAAAAAGCAAAAGACTTGCATGCTGTGGATACGCATAACATATCCACGGGTATGCAAGTCTTTTGCTGTTTGTGCTCACACTTGCCGTGCAGAACGACGTGCGCGGCGTAGGGAAAGGAAGTTGTTCCCTCTCATGCGATTGGTCGGCGTCCGACGGTTTATGCCTGTGCGGAGGGATCGTCCGTTTTTGCTTCGTCGGCTTCGGCTTCGGTTTCTGCCTTCTCTTCGTCGGCGTCTGTGTCCGGATAGGTGAAGAAGATTCTGCTTCCGCACTTCGGGCAGAAGTCGTAGTCAACCGACACTACCTCGTGGCAGTTTTCGCACTCCACCTTGCCGTTCAGCGCGTTCAGCTCGGCGTACAGCACCTCCATGGCGGCACGCTCGTCGTCGATCTCACCGCAGATGCGCGCAACATCGCTTTCCTTTATGTCCACGCCGCGCAGATGCGCTTCATAGGTCGCACTGCCGAGCGAACGGAACAGGCGCGCAAGTCGGTTTGTGGCGCTCCGCAATTCGCCGCGGACGCGGAGAACGTCGCCTGCAAGCTCTGCGTTTTCTTTGACCGACTGAAACAATTCGTCTAACTTTTTCATAACAAACCTCCATGCCGATTACGGCGTAATATTGACTGAGATACGATGGGACGCGGGGGAGATACGCGGGAGAGATACGCGGGGCAGCGCCCCGCGTACTCCTTCGCGTCTCACGCGAGTCCTTAAATCAGGGAGTTGGGGTAGGCGGTGCGGATGGAGTATTGCGAAATGACGTCGGAGAACACGACCACGTCGGGGTAGAGGGACTGCATTTTCTGCTGATATTTTTCCTGCGTGCAGTAGTCGGAGAGATTGGAAAGAAGCTCTTTTTCGCTGTCCGAGAGGGAGGTGAGAGAGGTGAGAGGTTCTTTTTTCATGATGTAGGTCACGGAGGTGTCGTCCACGCGGCGGTATTCGCCCTCCTTCATGTCGGCGGCGGCGGTGACCATAGGCGCGCCGTAGACGCTCAGCTCATTGGAGGAAACATAAAAGCCGTTGGCATAATAGGAGGTGTCGAAAGCGTATTCGTCGCAGTCCTTTTTGACGGCGGCGAAGTCCTCACCGGCATCGAGACGTGCCAGAATGTTCTGCACGGCAGTCTCCTTTGCCGTCTGTTCCTCGGCGGAAAGCTCGCGCACCTGATAGGTGCCGTCCGCGCCCGCGACTAAGTTGCCGTCGGCGTCGCGGACATATTCCGACTTGGTGTAAACCAGAATGTACTGAATGCGGCTGTAGTTTGCGCGGTAGTAGGCGTCAAGCTCGTCGCCCGTGACCGCTTCCGTGCCCGACGAGCCGTAGAGCGCGTCGTAAACCGCCTGCGTTTTTTCCTCGGCGATGTAGATGTCGTGCAGGATGTCGATGTTAATGTTCATTCTGCCGAGATAGGTGTTGAGGGCGTCCCTGCTGCCGTAGTATTCGATCTTTTCCGCGATGTCGTTTTCGATGGACTGCGAGGTCTCACTGCTGATGGTCAGCCCCATATCGCGGAAGAGCTGAATCGAAACGGCATAGTTTTTCACACGGGCGCAGATCAGCTCGGTGGCATATTCCTCGGCGGTCTGTCCGTTTTCGAGGACAGTGTCCCAGAAGGCATCGGAGTCCCGACCCTTGTTATAATAGCGCAGAAATTCCGATTTGCCGCTCGACAGCCAGTAGGAGTACATGTTTCCCGTGATCACGGTTTTGCCGTAGCTGAACGCCGTTTCGCCCTTTTGCCCGCACGAGGCGAGAAAAAAGGCACACAGCATACACAGAGCGCAGAGAAGCACCGACAGACGCATAACTTTTTTCATGGATTTTCTGAGAGAACTCCTTTCCGGCTGTGCCGCCGTTTTTCCGTTACGGGCAGGATATCACACATTTGTGTTTTCCGTGTGAATATTGTTGGTTTTTTCGGAATTTTTCGCGTTTTCGGCATCCCGTGCGTCCGCCAAATCGGCGTACTGCGTCAGAAGGTTGAGCAGGAAGGGCAGAGCGACTTCGCCTTTTTTGAGACGGCAGGTCACATAGGGCTGTGCGCCCAGATTGAGAAGAAGCTGACCGCGGAACTGCCCCGCAAGCAGAGTCCAGATCACGGGATCGGTCTGTGCGGGACGCAGGATGGGGGACGCATTCTGCTTCTGCTCGATGCGCACGATGCCGCACCGTTCGCCCATGGAGCGGAGCAGGGAGATATCGAGAAGGTCACGCACGGGAACGGGCAGATCGCCGTAACGGTCGCGCAATTCCTCCTCCACATCGCGCAGATCATCCCGATTCTGTACCGAAGCGATCTTTTTGTAGGCGTCCATGCGCTGACTTGCCGCGGCGATATATTTTTCGGGAATGTAGGCATCTACCGAAATGTCCACGGTGCATTCCGCCGTTTTCTTCTCGGACGGGACGCCCTTTTCCTCGAGCACCGCATCGTTGAGGAGCTTCATGTACATGTCGTAGCCCACGGCGTCGATGTGACCGTGCTGTTCCGAGCCGAGAAGATTGCCCGCACCCCGAATTTCGAGATCACGCAGGGCGACCTTGAAGCCCGAGCCGAATTCGGTGTATTCGCGGATCGCCATGAGACGCTTCTGCGCCTCCTCGGACAGGACATATCCGCGCGGATAGGTGAAGTAGGCGTAGGCGCGGCGGTTGGAGCGTCCCACTCTGCCTCGGATCTGATGGAGCTGGGACAGCCCCATGCAGTCGGCGCGCTCGATGATGAGGGTGTTTGCGTTGGGGATATCTACGCCGGTCTCGATGATGGTGGTGCTGACCAGAATGTCGGCTTCGTTGTTGACCATGGCGCGCCAGATGTCCGAAAGCCCCTCGCGGTCGGTCTGCCCGTGGGCGATCACCACACGCGCCTCGGGCGCCATGGCGCGGATCCGTGCCGCCGTATCGAAAATGGTCTCCACACGGTTGTGCAGGTAGAACACCTGACCGCCCCGCCGCAATTCCCGACGGATGGCTTCGCCGATTACCGCATCGTCATATTCCAGCACATAGGACTGCACTGGGAAACGGTCGCCCGGAGCTTCCTCCAGCACCGACATGTCGCGGATGCCGCTCATTGCCATGTTCAGGGTGCGCGGGATGGGGGTCGCCGTGAGGGTGAGAACGTCGACGTTGCGCGAAAGCTGTTTGAGCTTTTCCTTGTGCGCCACGCCGAAGCGCTGCTCCTCGTCTATGATGACCAGACCGAGATCGCGGAATTCCACGTCGGACGAGAGCAGACGGTGTGTGCCCACTATGATGTCGGTTTCGCCCCGCCGCAGACGGCGCACGCTTTCCGCCATCTGCTTGGGTGAGCGGAAGCGGGAGAGCATATCCGCCTTGACCGGAAAGCCGCGCATCCGCGCTAAAATGGTCTGGTAGTGTTGTAGCGCCAGAATGGTGGTGGGAACCAGAATCGCCACCTGCTTGCCCGACAGCACCGCCTTGAACGCGGCGCGCAGAGCGACCTCGGTCTTGCCGAAGCCCACGTCGCCGCACAGCAGACGGTCCATGGGAACCGAGCTTTCCATATCCTTTTTGATCTCGGCAACGGCGGAGAGCTGACTGTCGGTCTCCTCGTACAGGAAGGCGTTTTCAAACTCCTGTTGCATCTCGCTGTCACGGTCGAAGGCAAAGCCGCGCCGACGCAGACGCTCGGCATACAGGGCGATCAGCTCCTTTGCCATGCTCTTTGCCGCCGCCTTGGCGCGCTGACGGGTCTTGACCCATTCCGTGCCGCCCATGCGGGATAGCTTGAGGGAGCCGTCCGACCCGTGCGCGCCGATATATTTGGACACCATATCCAGATGGTCGCACGGGAGATACAGCATGTCGGTGCCGGCGTACTTGATCTTGACGAAATCGCGCACCGCGCCGTCCACGCTCAGCCTTTGCAAGCCCAGATACTGCCCGATGCCGTGCGCCGCATGCACCACATAATCGCCTACGTTGAGGTCGGCATAGGACATGATCTTTTCCTTTGCCGATTTCTTTTTGGGATGCGGACGGGCACTGCGCACCTTCCTGCCCACGGCGCTCTGTCCGGCGTACAGGGACAGGAGCGCAAAGCGGGAATCGCTCAGTTCAAAGCCGGGGACGGTACAACCGCAACACAGATACGGAATGCCGGGCTTGGGCGCTTCGGCGCCGCCCATTACCGAGGGGACGGAATCCTCCTCGAGCATGGCGTGTACCGCGCGCATCATGGCCTCGTTTTCGCACATGAGCAGAACCGTGAACCGATTCCGCAGATAATAGGTCAGGTCCTCCCGCAGGAGGGGCAGACTGTCGGCATAGGACACCGTGGACTTGGTCACGAAGGAGTACAGACCGCTCAGCTTCACACCGGTCAGCGCCGACGCAAAGGTCTCGCACATCAGGGTCACTCTGCCCTCCACGCGCGCGGCAAGCTCCTTTTCAAAGAGATTGTAGCAGGCGTATTTGCCCGCAATGCTCCCTTCCTCCAGCAGATCGCTTACGGTCTGGCGCGCATGCCACATCACGCTTTTGATGCGCTCGGCAAGCGCGTTCTTTTCCTGAAAGACCCACAGCGGACTGTCCGAAAAATAGTCCAGCAGGGTCGCCTTCTGCGGGTACAGGAGCGAAATATACTTGTCGGCAAACGGAAGCTCCAGACCGCCCGTCACCGTTTCCAGCTGCCCCAGCCCAAACTGGCGCATGGCCGCCTGCA
>CABUHM010000082.1:0-6119 GCA_902491355.1 uncultured Eubacteriales bacterium | reverse complement strand
TATCCCTCGCCGCGCCGATCCAAGCCCGCGCAGTTTTTCAGTGCTTCGCCCAGGTCTGATTGTCGCAGTTCATCGATGAAGCCGCAGTTCTCAAGCTCCCGATCCCCGAAATCACGGTATATTTCCGATAACGGACTGGCATAACCCGAAATGCGGCATGCGATCAGCTCGATCAGACGCAGAAAGCCTTCCCATTGGCGCAGACGGCTTCCGTACCGCGCCGCAAAAAAGAATCCGCACGACACCGAGGAAAAGGCGACTAAGAACAGTCCTGCAATTTTTGCGCTCAAACCGCAATCCCTCCCGCATTTTGAAAGTGGTAATCCGAGAAATGAAACATGCCGCCGCACCGCTCTACGGTCAGCGCGATAGGGAAAATGCCCGCCTGCATCAGGCGTAAAAACTGCGGTCTGCGTAAAAGAGACGGAATATCGGCGGCATGTGCCGACGCGACCAGCGGTATGCCTGAATTCTGCGCCGCCAAAATCGCATCCGTATCGTCCGAGGAACCGATCTCATCGCAGACCATGATCTGCGGATTGAGTACCCGTGTGGCGATCTCAATACCGTCCGATTTGGAATACCCCGCAAGATAGTCTGCGATACCGCAACAGGACGGATCGGGGTCGCGAAGCTCACCGCGTGAATCCACAGCCGTGACTCGAAGTCGGTACGGCGGAGACGCAAGCGTGCAGATCAGATCGCGCAAAAGGGTGGTCTTGCCGCAACCTGGCAGACCGCAGACCAGCATACCGCATCGGAAACGGGTTTGTTCCAACCGCGTGACAAGGGGACGGCACACTTTACGGACGGTGTGCGGAATGCGGATGCAGAGCGACTCTGTGTGCGGCACGGAACAGCTGCTGTCGGTCATGTTGACACGTCCCGCAACACCCACACGGATTCCGTATTCTGCGGTCAGATAGCCGTGTCGCAGGGTGTGCTCGTGGGCGTGCAGGGAACCGTTGCACATGGTCACAAGGATGTCCTTTAATTCCGCGTCGGTCATGACCGTGTCGCAGATCACGTTCATACCGCCGCGCGTGACCGATGCGGGCTGACGCGCACGCAGACGCAGTTCCTCCGCGTCCGGATACGCACGCAGTAGCTCAGCCGCCTTTTCGGGCAGGATCCGGCATAAATATTCTGCGGCAGTCTCCATCGTTGCGCCTCCTTTTATACTTAATTCTGTGCACGGCTTTCGGCGTTCTGTGCGCTTTCACGCCCGCATACCGCCTGCCGCTTTCCTGTACCATGTATATGTGCGGACAAACTGTTTATGCGGATTTAAAAAAACTCTTGACAAAGTGACGCAAATCATGTATAATACCGATAACACCGATGGGGGTATAGCTCAGCTGGGAGAGCGCTTGAATGGCATTCAAGAGGTCATGGGTTCGATCCCCACTATCTCCACCAGAAAAAAGCACTCGTTTATGCGAGTGCTTTTTTCTTAAATTTCACGGCTTGCACCGAAGGACGCCGACGACAGCCGAAATCGATCACGGAAAGGAGCTGTGCCTGCCTCCCCATCCGATTATAACCGATACAACACGTTATAACACGGCGGCAGGAGCATCGTCAAGACCGGAACATGACAGATAAACATAAATTTTCACTATCCACGACACAGATCATCATGCTCAGCTTTCTTCTGGTCATATTGATCGGCAGTGTATTGCTGTGCCTTCCCGTCAGCTCAGCCGACGGTCAGCCCGTCCCTTATGTTGATGCGCTGTTCACCTCAACCACCGCAACCTGCGTTACGGGACTGGTCACGCTTCCAACCTTTTCCACGTGGAGCCTTTTCGGGCAGATCGTAATTCTTGTGCTCATTCAGATAGGCGGTCTCGGTGTCATCACCGTGATGACGGGCGTTATGGTTCTGCTGAACCGCAAATTAGGCATTTCGGATCGGTTGCTGATTCAGGATGCCTTCAATCTGAAAACCATGACCGGTCTTATTGCCTTTGTGAAGCGGGTGATCGTCGGTACTCTGGCGGTGGAGCTGACGGGCGCATGCTTCTACATGACGGTGTTTGTGCCAGAATTCGGCGCGCGCGGGATCTGGATCTCGGTCTTTAACGCGATATCCGCATTCTGCAATGCGGGCATCGACATCATCGGCGAAAACAGTCATTGCGATTATGCCGCAAATCCGATCATTACCGTCACGACATCACTGCTCATTGTTTTGGGCGGGATCGGCTTTATCGTCTGGTGGGATCTGCTTCGGGTAATCCGAACGCGTACCAAGGGAAACCGCAGGGTGTTTCGGTATCTGACCCTTCACTCAAAAATCGCAATTTTATCAACCGTCGTTTTGCTTGTTGTCGGCGCGGCGCTGTTTCTGATCGCGGAGTGGGACAATCCTCTGACCATGCGCGGGAAGAGCGTGACCGATAAAATTCAGATGTCATTCTTCCAATCCGTGACCGTTCGCACGGCGGGCTTTGCCTCCATGCCGCAGGAAAACCTCACGAACGCTTCCTCTTTGGTTGCACTTTTGCTTATGTTTATCGGCGGATCGCCGTGCGGAACGGCAGGCGGCGTCAAGACCGTTACCGTGACGTTGCTCCTGTCTGCGGCATATGCCGCCGTCCGTCGCAAAAACGATATTTCGCTGTTGGGGCGCTCGATCTCGGAGGAGTCGATCCACCGTGCGATCGCCGTGGTGACCACGTCATTTTCCATTCTGTTTCTATCCGCTCTGCTGATGACTGCGGTAACGGATGCGTCCATACCGGACATTCTCTTTGAATCGGTCAGCGCCACGGCTACGGTGGGGCTTTCAAGAAATCTGACATCCACGCTCAACACGGCGGGCAAGATCATCATTCTGTGTACTATGTATTTCGGCAGAGTGGGACCCATTTCCTTAGTGCTTGCACTGGACAGCGGAATGGCAAGCAGAAATATTGTCCGCGAGCCGAGAGAGGATGTCAGTATCGGATAAATGCGTCTGCGATATACGCAGAAAACCGAAGGCAATGAGGGAGTATTGAAATGAGTACAAAAAAGTCATATGCGGTCTTTGGACTTGGAAAATACGGTGAAGCGGTGGCAAAGGAGCTGTCCGACCGCGGAATGGACGTTCTGGCGGTGGACATCGATCCCAAAACGGTAGAGAATGCCGTCGGTATCCTGCCCGTTTGCAAATGTGCGGATGTTACCGATCCGGAGGTGCTGGAACAGCTCGGCATTGCAGATATCGATGTGGTGATCATTGCCATGGCAAGCAATCTGGAGGCAAGTGTTTTGGCGGTCACGCTCTGTCGGGAACTTGGAGTCGGTCAGATCATTGCAAAATGTGCAAATGAAACGCACAGAATGATCTTACAGCGCGTCGGTGCGGATTCGGTGGTCTTTCCCGAGCAGGAGTCGGGCGTCCGACTTGCCAAGAATCTGCTCAGTTCGGGCTTTGTGGATATGATATCGCTGTCCGATGAGGTTTCCGTGGTCGAGCTGGATGTCAAGGACGAATGGGTGGGGAAGAATCTGATCGAGCTGAATCTGCGGAAACGGTATTCGGTCAACGTGGTGGCAATGAAGCGGAACGGCACGGTTGAGGTCAATCCGGAACTGCCGCTTGAGAACGGTATGACGCTCATTGCCATAGTCAATACCAAAAAGCTCTCTAAATTAAAGTGAATGATAATTATTTGATTATGAAAAAGAGCCGTGCGAACTGTTCTGACGCTCGCGCGGCTTTTGATCTGTGATTGACCGACATGGAACCATGTCGGATTTTTCTTAGTTTAATATAAACTTTTGACCGCCGCTTCGCCGTAGGCAAGATCGCGGACCGTGCCGTCCGAAAAGTGCACACGCAGGGAAAAATCGTCATTGACCGCCTCGGCAAAGCCGACACGGTCGCCGTTCGGTGTTGAGACTGTGACCACATTGCCGACGGTGATATTATGTGTGCGGTACTCTTCGATATAGCCGGGACAGCCGAGGGCGGCGGACTGCGACATGCGGTCAAGCTCAATGATCAACTGTGCCGCAAGTGCGGCGCGGTTATAGGTGCGTCCTGTCAACTGACGCAGGGAGGACGCCTTTTGCCGAATTTCTTCATCGAATTCCGATTCTTCCTGATTGACATTGATTCCGATGCCGATGATCACCGCACCCATGCCGCCGCTTTCCCCCTCGAACATGACCTCGGTCAGGATGCCGCATATCTTTTTGCGTTTCAGAATCAGATCGTTGACCCACTTGATATCGGTATCGATGCCGCAGGCGGTATGAATGGCGCGCCGCACCGCGACTGCCGTCCACGAGGTGAGAGCGGCGGCGTTGCGCGGATCGAAACGGGGACGCAGATATACGGAAAGATAGATACCGCGGCGGGAAGGGGACTGAAAACTCCTGCCCAGTCTGCCGCGTCCGTTTGTCTGCTGTTCGGCGATCACGACCGTGCCCTCGGCACGGCCCTCGAGCACCATGTGCTTAAGGTGGGTATTGGTGGATTCCACGCTTTCAAGGCAGATCACGTGATCCAAGCGTGACGGCGGGAGATACGCGGACAATTCCTCGCGGGTGATCCTGTCGGGCACATAGGTCAGCATATATCCCCGCCGCGTGACCGAATCGATGGTATATCCCATTTCGCGCAGGGAATTCACCGCCGTGTTGACCGCCGCGCGGCTGACGCCAAGCTCACGGCTGATCGCCTCGCCGGATACATAAGTCTGGTTCTGATATTTTCTGAGTATGGCAAGCACCCTTTGCTTCGTCATCATATATCATGCTTCCTTTCGGGTTGCCACGGCAGGATCGAAGCGGGTTCGTTTTGCAATCAGACGGGACACCGTGACCGCGAGTCCGAGCTTGACCAGATCGGGCAGAATATAAGGCACGACGCACATCATCAGAGCACTGCCGATGCCCGCAAGTCCCGTCTTTTCGGTGTAGGCGAAAAGATACCACGCCGTCCCGAAGGCATAACAGCTAAACTGTCCCGCGACAAGCGCGATGATCTGGGTGCGGATGCTGACCTTGCGTCTCGCGGTGATCAGCCAATAAACCAATGCAAGCACGAAAAAGCCGACGATATAGCCGCCCGTTGCGCCGAGCAGAACTCCGATCCCGCTGCGAAAGCCTGCAAACACCGGCACGCCGACGGCGCCCAGTGCAATATACAGCACCACGGACAGGGTTCCGTATTTCCCGCCGAGCATGCATAGCGCGGTAAACACTGCGAAAAGTTGCATGGTGAAGGGAATGACAGGGATCGGGACGGTGATCCATGAGCAGACGGCGATCAGTGCGGTAAAAACCGCGGTCATGGTTAAATTCAGAATTCTTTTGTGCGTTTGTGTCATAAGGAGCCTCATTTCCGGTTGCTTTCATGGAATTTGTGCGGGGACGTCACGAATCAATGCGAATATGCGCCGATCTCACAGCGATCCGCATGCGTCATTCTATCGTATTATACTACATCAAACGCGAATTGTCAACCTGCTTTCAATTTAACGTTTACAATTCTGATCAACAAATTCCCACCGTCCGTCAGCGGAAAATTCTTCCGCCGACAAACGGTGGGGAAACACGTTTTCGCGTATTGCGGTTTATTCCAGCTCGAACGCGCCTGTGTACAGTTGATAGTACGTTCCTTTTTGCGCGATGAGGGACTGATGACTGCCGCGCTCGATGATCCTGCCGTGGTCGAGCACCATAATAACATCGGAATTCTTGACGGTGGACAGGCGGTGGGCAATGACGAACACCGTTCTGCCCTCCATCAGCTTATCCATACCGCGCTGTACAATGGCTTCGGTACGGGTGTCGATGGAGGAGGTCGCCTCGTCCAGTATCATCACGGGAGGGTCGGCGACGGCGGCACGAGCAATGGAAATGAGCTGTCTTTGCCCCTGCGACAGGTTGGAGCCGTTGTTGGAAAGCTCGGTCTGATAGCCCATGGGCAGGCGGGTGATGAAGTCGTCCGCGCCCGCAAGCTGAGCCGCACGGATGCATTCCTCGTCGGTCGCATCCAGTCTGCCGTATCGGATGTTGTCCATCACCGTGCCCGTAAACAGGTTGGTGTCCTGAAGTACGATGCCCAGCGAACGTCGAAGATCGGCTTTTTTGATCTTATTGATATTGATGCCGTCGTA
>CABUHM010000081.1:0-6223 GCA_902491355.1 uncultured Eubacteriales bacterium | reverse complement strand
AACGCACCCGAAACGATCCTTCTATCGACCGTTTCGGGTGCTTCAATATTATGGAAAATTGCGCGGACGCAGACCATACCGTCTGACGGCAAAAGACCGTCAACGGTGCCGGGATACCTTGCCGATAATGCGGTGCACGCCTTCTTCCGCGTCCTCGATGTCGGCGACGGCAGTCTCCATGGGACACGGACCTGTACCCTCGCGGTTGACGATGCCCTCGGTTTTCGTGCCGTAGCGCACGGGAATGCCGTGCGCGGTGCCCTCGGAAACCGTCTCGGCATACACCTCGCGGATCCCGGCATGCACAAAGAGCATAGCGGCGGCTCTGCCCACCACACGGTCGGCGGCGACATATCCCGAAAGCTCTCTCCCCTCACGGATGAAGCCGACCATGGGAAGAACGCCGCGCTTGTCGCTGACGATCATGACGCCGTCCCGACAGAGCACCAAAGAATGATCGGGCAGGTGCTCCCTTGCCGTTTTCAGGTCATTCATGATCCTGTTCCCGATTGAGCAGACGGTGCAAGCCCATCACAGCAAGCGGCACCAGGACCGCCTGTATGCCAAGCCCCACAAAGCCCGTGCGGATCTGACCCCGGATCATGGAAGGCGTGAAGGGCGTCACATTCCGAAACACGGCGAACAGAAGCAGGAAGGAGGCGCGACCCGCGATCTCGGCAAGCCAGACGGCGGGGAAAGCAAGCCATGCATGCTCCTGAATCTTTCGGAGAACAGACCGGCAACCGCGGCAAACACGGCAAGCTCTGCCATCATAAAGGGCAGACGAGCAAGCGCGGGCATGGGCGTGCCGACCGAAGACGTGATGAGATAGCTCAGCAAGGGCGAAACCATGCCCACGGCAAGACCCCATCTGTAGCCGAGCAGACAGCCGCCCAAAAGCACGGGGAGATACATAGGCAGGAGCAGAACGCCCGCCTGTGCACCCACGGCAAGATGCGCGATCTGCGGCAGGATCACGGCAAGTGCCGCAATGCCCATGGCGATAAGCGCTTTCACGGTGATTTTGATTTGCAGGGAGGCCTGCTTTCTTTCAAGTACATTCTCGATCATAATTCGTTTTCTCCTTTATTAAAATATTGAGCAATGGTTTTCATGCGCGCCTGCTGTGCCACGCGGAAGGGGCATCGGCTGTCGCAGTGTCCGCAGGAAAGGCACGCCTCGGCGTTCACCCGCAGCTTGCCGTAGTGGTCGTGCGCCATGCGGTCGCCCGCCAGGGAAAGGTCGTAATACTTATTCACCAATCCGATGTCGATGCCCGCCGGACACGGCTGACAGTGATTGCAGTACACGCAGTGCCCCACAGCGGAGCTTGGCGTAAATTCTCCGATCACCGAATAATCGTTGTCCGCCCTGTCGGCAGTGAGGAAGCTAAAAAGTCGGTGTAGATCGGCAAGACCGCGCACCCCGGCACTGCCGTGAGCACCGCAGGACGGTCAAGCACATATTGCAGGCGCTGGTTTTCGGTCAGGGCGCGGCGGAAGGGCGAGGTGTCCGCAGACAGGAGCTGTCCGCCGTGAAAGGGCTTCATGACCGAGATACCGATCCCCTGCGCCTCACAGCGACGGAACAGTGCCGCGCGCTCTCCGGCAGAGCCGATGCCGTATTCGTCGCCGCACTCCAGATCGTATGCGGGATTGACGGAAAACATCATCATGTCCATAAGTCCCGTGTCGATCAGTCGGTTCGCGACCGACGGCGTGTGGGAGGAAAAGCCGATGTGCCGCACCGCGTCGCTCTTTTTCAGCTCGACGAGGAAATCGAGGATCCCGTTCCGTTGGATCTCCTCCCAATCGTCGTCTGCATCCACGCAGTGCAGAAATCCGAAATCCGCATAATCGGTTTTCAGCAGCTTCTGCTCCCACGCAAAGGTCTTTCGTATGGTATCGAGATCGCGCGACCAGCCGTATTCGCCCGCGCTGTTATACACCGCGCCGAAATGGAGCTGAAAGAACACCCGATCCCGCACGCCCTGTATGGCACGGCCGAACGGCTCGTAGACGGCGGCGCCGCCTGCGCACAGGTCAAAGAAATTGATGCCGTTTTCCACAGCTTCCCGTATCACCGCTTCGATCTCCTCGGGAGGCGCTTTCTGGATGCCGCCCATGCCCAGACCCAATGTGCCGATCTTCTCGTCTCCGTGCGGCAGTTTTCGATATTATATCATTTTTTCTCAAACTCCCCCGCCACGTCCTTCAGAAGATTTCGGATGGGAAGGTGCTGAGGACATGCCTTTTCGCACTTTCCGCAACCGATACAGTCGGATGCCTTGCCGCCGTTCTTGGTATAGACTCCATTATAATAGTAGTTTGCGTTCCAGTCGTGATACATCTGCTTGGTGTTCATCAGGGAGAACAGGTTCGGAATGGCGATGTGACGGGGACATCCGTCCGTGCAGTAGTGACATGCCGTGCAGGGGATCAGATGCACCGAGCGGATGATCTCGCAAACGCGCGCCACCGCCTTTTCCTCCGTTTCGTTCAGCGGAACGAAGTCCTTCATGTACGACAGGTTATCCTGCATCTGCTCTATGTTGCTCATGCCCGAGAGCACCATCATGACGCCCTCCCTGCCCGCCGCAAAACGGATGGCATAGCTTGCAGGACTGCCGCCGTGCAGATCGTCCAATGTCTTTTTGGCTTCCTTGGGCAGATTGACCAGATTGCCGCCCTTCACCGGCTCCATCGACAACGCCGTCAAGGCATCCCCCGAGGGCGGCACGGTCCGAATCGGTGCCGAGCGCGGCTGTATTACGGTGCGGGACTTCGGATGCGGCATCCCGCAGGAGGAGATCGCGAGGATCACCGAGCCGTTTTATATGGCGGACAAGTCCAGAAGCAGGCGGAACGGCGGTGCGGGACTGGATCTGGCGTTAGCCAAGGTGATGCTGGATCGGCACGGCATGGAAATGCGCATTGAAAGCGAAGTGGGAAAAGGGACGGAAATTTCGGTTTACAAATCGTTTGCAAGCCGATGAATACTTGATGACAGAAAGCATGCTGAGATTATGACAGCGTCATAGTCTCGGCATGCTTTTTTCGGATGGGAGTGATCGGGTGAACAGCTTTGAAACGGATCTTTTTCGCGCGGTAGCATCGCGGCGGTTTGGGATCGCCGTACTGCTTCAGCTTGCCGTACTGCTGAGCGAGGGCATGGGAAGCACCCTGTGTCAAATGGGCGTCCCTCTGATCTGCACCCTGCCGTATGCCGGCGGGTGGCTGGACGAATATCGGCAGGGTTTTGTGAAATTTGCGCTGTCCCGCTCCACCGTACGCGGATATATCCTCGGAAAAATTTTCGCCTGCGGACTGGCGGGCGGACTGGCGGAGCTTCTCGGCGTGTGGATATACGCCCTGATCACGTTGCTTCGGGGAGAGGCGGTGCCCGACTGCGACTGTCTGCTTCTCTTCCTGTGCGCCATGCTCTGGGCAACGACGGCGGCGACGCTTGCCGCCCTCTCCGACAGCAAATACATTGCCTACGGCGGCTCGTTTGTGATCTGTTATTTTCTTGTGATCCTGTGTGAGCGCTACTGGAAGGGACTGTACTGCCTGTACCCGTACGAGTGGCTGTCGCCCGCACACGTCTGGGTGTTTGACCGCGCGGGGACGGTGCTCCTGCTTTGCGGATTGCTCACGGTCGTCTGCATGGCATACTTCGCTGTGATCAAAAGGAGGTTGGCACGTGTATAAGCTCCGACAGATATTCATGATCGCACTGTCCTGTTTCCGACGCCGGAAGCGAAGCCCGCAGGTCTGGCTTGCGTTCGGGCTTGGGTTTGTGGTGAGCTTCCTTTTGTCGAACAAGGTGGTGCTGTTTGCCGAGCGGCATGATACTTTTGTCGGGCGGCGCGGCATATCCCGCAAATCTGTGGAGCGACACGGCGGCGATCCTCGGGTATTCCTCCATCGGAGAGGAAATTGCGGTTCCGGCGTTCGTAAAGGTTCTGGAATCTACCTTTTCGTACCGATGCACCTTCCATATCTTTTGTCTGGTGCTCGGGTATTCACTGGTGATGTCGGCGCTGATATTTTACTTTAATTTGTACCGCGCACAACTCGGCATGATCGCGGGTGCGGTCTTTTCGGGGTTCGGCTTCTTTCTGACGCCCGAGATCCTTGCAAAATGGTTCGGCATCGGCGAATATGAGGGCGCCGCCGCCAATATCCTGTTCGGCTGGCTTTCGCCCCTGAACCATGCCACCTATTATATGCACAGCTTCGGGTACGACCGTCTGCCGAAATTATGGATGTCGTATGTGTTTTTCGGCGTTTTCGGCGCTGTCATATTTGCGCTGGCGCTTCTTCGGGTGAGAAGCTACAGCTTTCAATTTACGGGAACGGAGAAATAAGCATGGGAAACGGGATCAGGGTAGAGCATGTCTGCAAATCGTTCGGGAAGGAGGATGTGCTCATCGACGTAAATCTCACCGTGCCGCAGGGAAAGATCATCGGGGTGGTGGGCAACAACGGATGCGGCAAAACCGTATTGATGAAATGCATCTGCGGATTTATGAAGCCCGACCGCGGCAAGGTATGGGTGGGTGAGCGGCGCGTGGGAAAGGACTGCGACTTCCCGGACAGCCTCGGCATGATCATAGAAACGCCCGGGTTCATCCCCGACATGAGCGGATATCGCAATCTGCGGACGCTTGCCTCCCTTCGGGGACGGATCGGCAAACGGGAGATCGTCGAGGTGCTCGGTCGGGTCGGGCTTGCGCCGAGCATGCACAAGGCGGTCAGAAAATATTCGCTCGGCATGCGTCAGCGGCTAGGCATCGCGCAGGCGATCATGGAGGATCCCGATGTCCTCATCCCGGATGAGCCGTTCAACGGACTGGACAAATCTGGCGTGGAGGAAATGCGGGCGCTTTTTTCGTCGCTTCGGCAAAGCGGGAAAGCGATGCTGATGGCAAGTCACAGCGCCGAGGATATCCGCATGCTTTGCGATGAGGTATACGAAATGGAGGTTCACAGAAAAAGAAACGGATATTGGCTCTGATTTTGGTCATGTGCGGCTTGCCCTCCCTGACGGCGACAGCCATCGACGGAGAAACGCCGGACGCGCCCGACACCGACACCGCGCCGCCTGCCCTTCCCGCATCCCTCTCCATCGACAACCAAAACATATACGAGGGCATGGACAGAAGCTATTCGGAGGGATATGTCCCGCGCGTGGCAGGCGGAAATGCCATAGTCGTCCTCCCTCTGCTCTGCGGCGGGACGCTCATGGGCGACTGCCTGCGCGCCACGGTCAATTTGGGCGACGCGTCCTCCATGCCCTTTGTGTGCAGGAATTACGAAAAAACGGTATCGCGCACCGACGCCGCCCTCTATCCGATTTCCTTTTCCCTTCAGCTGAAGCAGGATCGGACAAACGGCAATTATCCCGTATCGGTGACGGTCACGGCAACCGACAGCGCGGGCAACGGCATACGGGAGGTCTTTACTGTTTATGTCGTGATCACCGACGGAAAAGCGCCGGACGCCGGTCAAACACAGGACGCGCCCGTGCTCACACCCAAGGTGCTGGTGCAGTCCTACACGTGCACCGCACTGTCGGATGCGGGAGAAACCGAAAAAATCACGGCGCGGGAGCGACCTTTGATGTCGCGTTTGAATACGCGACAAACGGCGATATGCCCGCAGGACAGTACGGCATCGGCATTTCTTATGATTACGCCTACGGGAAGGGGATGTCGGCGTCAGGCGCGGGCACGGCAAGGGTCACGGTGACACAGCCGTTGCAAATGGAGCTGTCGGTCACACAGATGCCGAGCAGAGCGGTCATTTCGGATACCGTTTCGGTGGGCGTGCAGGCGATCAATCTCAGCCACGCCAAGGCATATAACGTCCGTGCGGTGATCGAAGCCGACGGCTTTTCTCCCATGGGCACCATATTCATCGGGAACGTGGACGGCGGCATGAGCGCCGAGGGCACGGGATCGGTCGCCGTTACGGGGCTGACCCGCAGTAGCTTTTCCTACGGGCAGACCAAGGGGACGGTCACCTTTTTCTACGAGGACGCCGACGGCAGTGAAATGACCGAGGTCAGGCATTTCACCGCCGCCATCGAATCGCCCTTTTCCCGTAGCGCGGACACCGAGGAGGACGCGACAGGGCAGTGGTGGATCATTATGACAGCCGTCGCGGCGGTCATCGTAACGGGCGGCGCGGTCGCTGCAGTTCGCCGTCGGAAGGGATGC
>CABUHM010000080.1:0-6382 GCA_902491355.1 uncultured Eubacteriales bacterium | reverse complement strand
CCCTGGCGGCGGAAACCGACGCCGACACCGTGTGCAATTCGGTCACGGGCATCGCGGGGCTTTCCCCCACGCTTGCCGCCATCCGATCCCGCCACACAGTCGCCCTTGCCAACAAGGAAACGCTTGTGACCGCAGGCGAGACCGTATTGGAGACGGCGCGGGAGATGGGCGTTTCCGTCCTCCCCGTGGACAGCGAGCACTGCGCCGTGTTCCAGTGCCTGAACGCAAACCCGAGCCGCCGCTTCCGCCGCATCATTCTCACTGCCTCCGGCGGCGCATTTTTCGGACGCGACCGCGCATTTCTGGAGCAGGTCACACCCGAAATGGCGCTGTGTCACCCGACGTGGCGCATGGGACCGAAAATCACGGTGGACTGTGCCTCTTTGGCAAACAAGGGCTTGGAGATCATCGAGGCGGCGCGTCTCTTTTCCGCGACCGAGGAGCAGATCGAGGTCGTGATCCATCGGGAGAGCATGGTGCACTCCATGGTGGAATTCGAGGACGGCGCCGTGATCATGCAGATGAGCCGACCGGATATGCGCCTCTGCATCCAGTATGCGCTCACCTATCCGGACAGAGTACCGTCTCTGACCCCGCCCGTGGACTTCTCCGCCATGAAGCCCCTGACCTTCGGTCAGCCCGACCGAAAATCGTTTCCGCTTCTTGACACCGCCTGCTATGCCCTGCACTGCGGCGGCGTGATCCCCACGGTATTCAACGCGGCAAACGAGGTGGCGGTGGATGCCTTTTTGCACGGAAAGCTCCGCTTCACCGAGCTGTTCGACATTGTGGACGACACGGTGCGGGCATATCCCGTCGCCTCCTCCGCCGCCCCCGATATTGCCGCCGTGAACGAAACAGACCGCATTGCGCGAAGCCTGATGCGTGAAGCCATTTCGCGCCTGTAACCCGAAAGGAGTCTCGTAATCATGAATTTTCTCACCGTGATCTATGCCGTTCTGATCTTCGGAGGCATGGTTTTCCTGCATGAGTTCGGTCATTACCTGTTTGCGCGCATTTTTCATGTCACGATACAGGAATTTGCCATCGGCATGGGTCCCCGTCTTGTCAAATGGACATCAAAAAAGACCGGAATCACCTATTCGATCCGCCTTCTTCTCATCGGCGGGTTCGTCAGCATGGACGGAGAGGACAGCGAGAGCGATAATCCCAACGCATTTTGCAAAAAGCCCGCATGGCAACGCCTTATCATTACGGGCGCCGGCGCCTGCATGAACATTATCACAGGTGTTGTGCTGTCCCTTTGCATGGTGCTTTCCTCTTCTCTGCTGGGCACCACCATCGTCGCGCGGTTTCCCGACGGTGAGTCAGCCGCTTCCTATCAGAGCGGACTTCGTCCGGGGGATGAGATCCGGTACGTGGGAAACACGCGGGTACACACCGATACCGAATTGACCTATGAGATCACCCGCCAGGGAACCGAGCCGCTCCGCTTCCGCGTACTGCGGGACGGTCAGGAGCAAACCATCACGGTCACCTTCTCCACCGAGGAAGAAAAGGGCGTGTCCTACGGTGTCCGCGACTTTCAGGTGTACGGCGTGGAAAAGACGGTGGGCGGCGTCCTGCGCTACACATGGTATCAGTCCCGATCGTCGGTAAAAATGATCTGGCAGTCCCTCGGCGACCTCATCACGGGACGCTACGGCATTGAAGCCGTATCGGGTCCCGTTGGAGTGACCGGGGTCATCGGTCAGGCGGCTTCTGTCTCTGCCACTTCCCTTTTGTACCTTTGCGCGCTCATTTCCATGAATCTGGGCATTTTCAACCTTCTGCCCATTCCCGCACTGGACGGCGGCAGAATGTTCTTCCAATTGATTGAGATCGTTCGGCGAAAGCCCGTCGATCCCAAGCACGAGGGCTACGTCCATGCCGTGGGCATGGTTGTCCTGCTTGCCTTTATGGCGCTGATCACCTTTAAGGACATCGTCAGCCTGTTCCGATAAATCGGAGGATCACATCGCATGAACTATAACGAATATCGCAGAAAACCAAAGCCCGTACAGGTCGGCAGGATCACGGTGGGCGGCAATGCGCCGGTTTCGGTGCAATCCATGACCAACACAAAGACCTCGGATATCGAGGCGACCGTGGCACAGATACGCGCCCTGCAAAGCGCCGGATGCGACATCGTGCGCATGGCGGTGCCCGATGCCGATGCCGTGCGCGCCTTTGGTGTGATTCGGGAACAGATCCCCGATTTCCCCTTGGTCGCGGACATTCACTTCGACTACCGTCTTGCCGTCGGCTGCGCCGAGGCGGGCGCAGATAAAATCCGCATCAACCCGGGCAACATCGGGGACGCGGAACGGGTGCGCGCCGTGGTGTCGGCTTGCCGTCAGCGGAACATCCCCATCCGCATCGGCGTGAACAGCGGCTCTCTGGAAAAGCATATTTTGGCACAATACGGCGCGCCCACAGCCGAGGCGCTGGCACAGAGCGCCATGGAGCATGTGCGCCTGCTGGAGCAGAACGATTTTTATGATATCCTGATATCGGTGAAATCGTCCGATCCGCGCGTCATGATCGGAGCAAACCGACTGCTTGCGGAAATGACCCCCTACCCTCTGCACTTGGGCGTCACCGAGGCGGGAACGCCCCGTCACGGCATCATCAAATCGTCTGCGGGCATCGGCAGTCTGCTGTGCGACGGCATCGGCGATACCGTGCGCGTCTCCCTGACGGCTGACCCTCTCGAGGAGGTCGCGGCAGGGCGAGCGCTTCTGGACGCACTGGGCGTATCTCCCCGCAATATCACCGTGGTGTCCTGCCCCACCTGCGGGCGCACCCGCATCGACCTGATCGCCTTAGCACAGGAATTTGAGCGCCGCATGGCGCGGGGCGACATCCGCTACATGGGCAACCTGAAGGTGGCGCTGATGGGATGCGCCGTCAACGGTCCCGGGGAAGCACGGGAAGCGGACATCGGCATTGCGGGCGGCGTGGGCGAGGCAGTGCTCATCCGTCACGGAGAGATCGTCCGCAAGCTCCCCGAGGAGCATATCTTGGACGAGCTGATCGACGAGATCAACCGTTTCACGCCGTAATGCCGCCCGACATATAAAAGCAAACCAAAAAGGAAGGAACCGCCATGGCAAAGCCGGTTTTGGAATTACTGAATCACTATCAACCCGAGGAAAAACTTCAGGTTCTTCTGTCGAAATCGCAGACCCGCGCCGTCCGCGCAGATCGGGAGCACCGTCGGCTGGAGCTGGAGCTGGATTTTCCGGCTCTTGTGGATATGAAGGATCTGTGCGCACTGGAAAGCGGTATTGCCGCGGCATATCAGCTCACATCCGTCCGCCTGTTCCCGCACTACCCTGCCGAGCTGTTCGGAGAAGCCTGCATGAAGGGCGTCCTTGCCGAGACCGAACGGGAGGGCGTGGTGTCGCGCGGCTTTTTTGACCGATATTCCTGCAAAATCGAGGGCGACTGCGTGACCGTTTCCATCGGCTTTCAGGACAGCGGCATCGAGCTTCTGTGCTCGGCACAGACCCCGCAGGTCATCGAGCAGATCATCGAGCGGGAGTATTCCGTCCGCTGTCACGTCAAGCTGGAATATGCGCCCGAATACAGCACACCGCCCGAGGAACGCAAACGGCAGAACCGCCAGTATATCATGAACGTCCTGCGGGAGGAGCAGGAAGCTCTGCCCCGGCAGATGTCAACGGTACAACCGCCGCGGCGCGAGCTGAACGCCGTGGACGGCCATACCTCGGACACCGTGGAAAACCTCACCGACACGGTATTCCGCATCGGCAACATGACCTTTGATATCTCGGAGTCCAAGCCCCTGTTCGGCAAGGAATTCAACATCGACCCAACGCCCATTGTCAACCTGAGCAATCCGGCGCGCAACGTCGTTTTGGTGGGCGAACTGCTGGGCATGGAAGCCAAGGAAACGCGGCGCGGCGACAAAATGAATTTCACCTTCGGCATTACTGATAACAGCGCTTCCTTTCCCTGCCGCTGTTTTCTCGACATGGAAAAGGCGAAGGCGTTTTCCGATGCCCTGCTAAACGGAAAAGCCATCGGAAACGGCTTGACCGTCGCCATGCGCGGCTCTGTCCGCGAGGACTCCCGCGAGGGGCATACCCATGAGCTGACCTTTTACCCAAACGACATTATGAGCGTTGCCCGCATACAGCGGATGGACAACGCCGAGGAAAAGCGGGTGGAACTGCACCTGCACACCCAGATGTCCACCATGGACGCCCTGATCCCGCCCGATGTCGCCGTCAAAACGGCGAACCGTTGGGGACACCGCGCCGTCGCCATCACCGACCACGGCAACGTGCAGGGCTTTCAGGAAGCCATGCTTGCCGCCGAAAAGCTCGGACAGAAGGTGCTGTACGGCATGGAGGCGTATTTCGTCAACGATACCGCGCGCGCCGTGTACGGAACCAAGGACAGCCCGCTCGACGGCGAATTCATCGTATACGATACCGAAACCACCGGTCTTTCCGCGCGCAACAACCATCTGACCGAGATCGGCGCCGTGCTGGTAAAGGACGGCGAGGTGCTTGAAACCTTCAATACCTTTGTCAATCCGGGCGAGCACATCCCCGAAAAGATCACCGAGCTGACGGGCATTTCCGACGATATGGTGGCAGACGCACCCTCTCCGGACGAGGCGGTGCGCTCCTTTCTGGATTTTGCGGGCGATCGCATTCTCGTTGCGCACAATGCGGACTTTGACGCGGGCTTCATCCGCGCGGCGGCAGAGGCGGCGGGCATCCCCTTCTCCAACACATATCTTGATACGGTGGCGCTGTCCCGCTACGTCAATCCCGAGCTGAAAACTCATAAGCTGGACGTTTTGGCAAATTACTTTAAGCTCGGTAATTTCAACCATCACCGCGCCTGTGACGACGCCGCCATGCTTGCCATGATCTTTTTCAAGATGGTGGAAAAGCTCCGCGCCGAGGGCATCTATTCCATCAGCGACACCGTGCGCGTCATGAGCGACCGTGTGGATCCCCGCAAGCTCAAGACCCACCACATGATCCTGTTAGCGAAAAACAAGGCGGGTCTGAAAAATCTGTACCGCCTGATCTCCAAGAGCTATCTGGAGTATTACCGCCGTCACCCGCGCATTCCGAAAACCGAATTGGACCGTTACCGCGACGGTCTGATCGTCGGCTCGGCATGCTCCGAGGGCGAGCTGTTTTCCGCAATCCTGCAAAACCGTCCGCACGACGAACTGCTCGAAATTGCGAAATACTACGATTATCTCGAAATCCAGCCCATATGCAACAACCGCTACCTCATTGCCAACGGCTCGGTGCCGGACGAGGAGGGCTTGCGGGAACTGAACCGACGGGTCATTGCCCTGGCGGACGAGCTGGGCAAGCCCGTGGTCGCCACATGCGACGCCCATTTTCTGGATCGTGAGGACGAGATCTACCGCAAGGTCCTGCTCAGCGGACTGAAATTCTCGGACGCGGACAAGGATGTTGGTATCTATTTCCGCACCACGGACGAAATGTTGGCGGAATTCGACTATCTCGGAGCGGAAAAGGCGCGCGAGGTGGTCATCACCAACACCAACCTGATTGCCGATATGATCGACGACGACATCCGTCCCTTCCCCAAGGGCACCTTCACACCGAAAATGGAGGGCGCGGAGGAAGATCTGCAACGCATTTGCTACGAACGCGCCGCCTCCATGTACGGCGATCCGCTTCCCGACATCGTCAAGAACCGCCTGGATAAGGAACTGACCTCCATCATCTCCCACGGCTTTGCCGTGCTGTACATGATCGCGCAAAAGCTGGTGTGGTACAGTGAGAGCCAAGGATATTTGGTCGGCTCCCGCGGATCGGTGGGTTCCTCGTTTGTCGCCTCCATGGCGGGCATTTCCGAGGTCAATCCCCTGCCGCCGCACTATTGGTGCCCGCAGTGCCAATACAGTGATTTTTCCAACCCCAACAAGGTGGGTTCGGGCTTCGACCTGCCCGACGCGGTCTGCCCGCGTTGCGGACACAAGCTCCATAACGACGGACACGACATCCCGTTCGAGACCTTTCTCGGCTTCTACGGCGACAAGTCCCCCGATATCGACCTGAACTTCTCGGGCGAGGTACAGGGCAAGGTGCATAAATACACCGAGGAACTGTTCGGTGCGGAAAACGTGTTCCGCGCCGGCACCATCGGTACCTTGGCGGACAAGACTGCATACGGCTTCGTCATGAAGTATCTGGAGGGCAAGGGGAGAACCGTCAATCAGGCGGAGGTCAACCGCATCGTGCAAAACTGCGTGGGCGTAAAGCGCACCACCGGTCAGCATCCCGGCGGCATCGTGGTCGTCCCGCGTGAAAACGATATTTACGATTTCTGTCCGGTTCAGCATCCGGCGGATAAG
>CABUHM010000079.1:0-6400 GCA_902491355.1 uncultured Eubacteriales bacterium | reverse complement strand
CCGTCGGGGACGGCGGCGACCGACGCGGGGCTTGGCTGTGCACCTCGGTTCACGCCTGTGCCGAGCCGGAGGCGCGTAGCTTTTCGGCGGTATCTGCAGCACCCAGCGCATCGAGCATCTGCCCGATGTCGCCGTTGAGAAAGCTCTCTAACGAGTGCAGGGTCAGACCGATGCGGTGATCGGTGACCCGACTCTGCGGGTAGTTGTAGGTGCGCACCCGCTCACTGCGATCCCCCGAGCCGACCTGACTGCGGCGCTCGGACGCGATCTTTTGATTCTGCTCGGCTTGCTTTTGGTCAAACAGACGGGTGCGGAGCAGCTTCATCGCCTTGTCGCGGTTCTTGAACTGGGAACGTTCGTCCTGACACTCAATGACGATGCCCGACGGGATGTGGATGAGACGAACCGCCGATTCGGTCTTGTTGACATGTTGACCGCCCGCGCCGCTGCTCTTGATGGTCTCTACACGGATGTCGGAATCGCGGATTTCCACCTCGATTTCCTCCGCCTCGGGCAGGACTGCCACCGTCACCGTGGAGGTGTGGATGCGTCCGCTCGACTCGGTCTCGGGCACACGCTGGACGCGGTGTACGCCGGATTCGTATTTCAGACGCGAATAAGCGCCCTTGCCCTCGATGAGAAAGGAAATTTCACGGTAGCCGCCCAAGCCCGTTTCGTTGGCGGAAATGACCGAGGCGGAAAACCCCGCCGAGGCGGCATACATGGTGTACATGCGGTAGAGGACGGCGGCAAATAACGCCGCTTCCTCGCCGCCCGCACCCGCACGGATCTCCATGATGACGTTCTTATCGTCGTTGGGATCGTGCGGGAGCAGAAGCACGAGCAGCTCCTTTCGGATGTCCTCCTGCGCATGACGCGCGGCGTGCATTTCCTCCTCCGCCATGCGGCGCAGACCGGAATCGCTCTCGGCGTCCTGCATCAGCTCCCGTGCCTCCTGCTCCTCCTGCTCCGCGCGGCAGAGTCGGCGGTAGGCACTCACCACAGGCTCCAGCGTGCTCAGCTCCCGCGTCAGCTCACGGTAACGGACGGGATCGGAGACGGCTTGCGGCAGGGACGCCTCGGCACAAAGCGCCTCATACCGCGCCTGCGCCTCTTGCAGCTTTTCCTTCATTATTTGCCCGCAAAGAAGGCGGAGAAGCCGCGGTGTGCCATATACAGGTCGGCAGCGGATGCCAGCTCGCAGGGTGCGTGCATGGAAAGAAGCGCCACGCCCACATCAAGAACGTCGATGTTCAGGTCTGCCAGGTATGCCGCGACGGTACCGCCGCCGCCCTGATCGACCTTGCCCATTTCGCACATCTGCCAGACCACATCGTTGCGGTCGAAGAGATCGCGGACACGTGCGGCGGTCTCGGCGGAAGCGTCGGAAGCACCGGATTTACCGCGTGCGCCGGTGAACTTGCACACGGCAAGACCGTTGCCTGCGTATGCGGAATTGCGCTTGTCGTAAACATTGGCAAAGGTGGGATCGAATGCCGCGGCAACGTCGGCGGACAGGCAGAGCGCATTGGCACGGAGCTGTGCGGACGTGACGCCGCAGGCGGATGCAATGGCGGTCAGCAGATCGTCCAGCACGGCGGAACGCATGCCGGTGTTACCCACCGAACCGATTTCCTCCTTATCTGCGAGGATGACCATGCGGGGGGAGGAAGAGGAATCGGTGCGGAGCAGACCGGTCAGCGCGGAGTATGCGCAGATGCGGTCGTCATGACCGTAGCCTGCCAGAAGCGAACGGTCCAGACCCACAAAGCGTGCATTGCCCGCAGGAACGGCGCACAGCTCGGCGGTCAGCAGATCGCGCTCGGTGATGCCGTATTTCTCGTGAAGCAGGGACAGGAAGCGCAGAGCGACAGTGTCCCCTTCCTCTTCGTCCGTGCCCTCAATGGGACGGGAGCCGCAGATCAGGTTGAGCTGTTCTGCCGTGATGCCGTCTGCCAGGGTCTTCTGCATTTGATCCTTGCCGAGATGGGGCAGAAGATCGGAAATGTAGAACACAGGATCGGAGGGATCCTCACCCAGAACCACGTCCACCGAGGAGCCGTCCTGACGGATCACGGTGCCGTGGAGGGCAAGCGGGACGGTTGCCCACTGATACTTTTTGATGCCGCCGTAGTAATGGGTCTTGAGCATGGCAAGACCGGAATCGCTGTACAGGGGATTCTGCTTTAAGTCAAGACGGGGAGCATCGACGTGCGCGGCGGCAATGCGCAGATCGTAGGAGCGGGCATCGGTGCCCATGTCAAAGAGGAACAGGGACTTGCCGCGATTGTTGAAATAATACTTTTCGCCGCGGCGCAGGGGCATGCCGAAGCTATACTCGGTATATCCCGCCTTCTGTGCCATGGCGACGGCGGAGCGGACGGTCTCCCGCTCGGTCTTGTTTGCGGAGATAAAGGAAAGATAACGGTCACAGTAAGCGTACAGATCGCGGCGGTCGTCCTCACTCAAAACCTCCCACGCATTTTTCGGGGTCGCGCTCAGGGTGTCGCGCAGCTCCTTCACATTCAGGTTTTCCATCGATTTTCATATCCTTTCTGTTTGATTATATTATCTATATTTTGATCGCGGAAGCATGCTCCGCTTGGGGGATATCTCAATTCGGCGTCCCGCCGTTCTGCGGGGAAAAGTACAGCTCCCGATAAACGGCGACGGCGCGCTCCACACGGGCGACGTAATTTTCGGTCTCCTGTATGGGGATGGTGTGCAAACCGTTTTCGTCGGCATAGGACGCATCGGTCAGCCATGTGCGCACCCGATTCATTCCTGCGTTGTACGCCGCCCACACGGTTTTCCAGTTCCCGAATTCGTCGTACAGCATCTTCAGGAGAAAACAGCCGTACTTCACGTTCACGGCGGGGTCGGTCAGCGCGTTCTCTTTGCATTGCTCGCCCGTTTTGGTCTGCAACCACGTAAAGGTGGACGGCATGAGTTGCATCAGCCCCACCGCGCCCGCCGGAGATACCACATCGGCACGAAAAGAGCTTTCGGTGCGGATGACGGCGCATATGATCTCGGGAGGAATGCCGTAGTCCTGCGCGTTTTTCTCGATCAGCGCGGCATATTCCTCGGGGTACGGGTACGCCCGACGCTTTTGCCGCTCCTGATATTCGCCCAGTAGGTGCAGTCCTGCGGTGATCAGCACGGCGACTGCCGCCGCGCCCGCCGCCAGTCCCAGAAAGATGCGGATGCCGCGCCGCCCGCCGTCCGTTTTACCTTGTCTCATGACAGTCCCTCCGAATGGATGCGATCAGCTCCCGCACCGCCCCGCGCAGATCCGCGCCGTCCGGATTGCGGAGAACATACGTGCAGTGCGACGTGAAAAAGGCATCGTCATGCTGTGCGGCGATCCGCGCAAGGGCGCGTTCCCGCGGGATGCCGTCCCGTCGGACGATCCGTCGGACGCGTGTTTCGGTGTCGGCAAGCACGCCCACCGTACAGCGGCACATGTCCGCAAAGCCGCTCTCAAACAGCACGGGCGCGTCCAGTACCGCCATGTCGTGCCCCTCACCGTGCATCTGTGTCAGCCAACGGTCGCAGACCGCGCGGATGTAACGGTGCGTGATCCCGTTCAGACGCGCAAGGGCGGCGGGATCGTGAAAGACCGCATCCCCCAGCCGCGCCCGATCCGGTGTGCCGTCCGGCAGGAAGACCGAGGGCGGAAAGCACGCATGCAACTCGTCCAGACACGGATGCCCGGGCGTGTACAGGTCGTGCGCCACGCGGTCGGTGTCCAGGCACGGGACGCCGTATTCCCGCAGAAGCTCACACACGTGACCCTTGCCCGCGCCGCTTCCGCCCGTCAGACCCACAATAATGATGGGCGTGGGAGCGTCGGTCATCGTTCGCTCTCCATGGCGCGGCACAGCGCCCACTGCACGTGTGCTGCCTCGGCAAAGGACGGCGATGCCTGTCTGCCCGCCGCAACGCAGTCGAGGAAGCTGTGGTACGATTCCATGTGTCCCCTCAGCCAACCGACGGGCGCCTTCTGACCGCCGAGCGGATAGGCGGGCGCGGAAACCCGTCCCACGCATTCGATGCGGGTGAAGCCCCGCATGCCGCCGAAATCGCCTGCGGGCGCGTCCGTGCTGTAGAACCACAGCCAGTTCGGCTCCATCAGAGAAAAGCGGATGGCGCCGCGATCTCCGTACAGCTCCAATGTCAGATCGTCGTTTGCACCCAGCGCCAGCTTGTTTGCCTCAAAGGTGCCGCATGCACCGTTCTGCAGGGTGGCGAAGGCGTAAAAGGCTTCGTCGGCATTGGTGACCCATTCCCCGCCGTCCGCGCCCCGCCGCACGGGGTGTCCGATCTGTCCGTGTCCGCGGATCTCGGCAATGGGTCCGCAAAGGTGGAAGATCAGATCCACGGCATGAGAGCCGAGGTCAAACCATACCCCGCCGCCGCAGATGTCGCGGTTCTGCTTCCAGCCTGCGGGCTTTTCGGGGTCGGTGCATGAGGCGTGCAGATAAGCACAGCGGAAGGACAGGATGCGCCCCAGTGCTCCCTCGTCGCATAACTGCTTTGCGCGGCGGATGGCAGGGAGAAAGCGGGTGTTAAACACGACCTGATTCACAACGCCCTGCATTTCCGCCAGCGCCGCCAGACCGCGCGCCTCATCTGCCGTGACGCACAGCGGTTTCTCACAATATATATGCTTGCCCGCCTCCAGTGCCCGCCGCGCCGTTTCCGCATGATATACATTCGGGGTACAGATGTCTACGATATCGATATCGGGCGCGGTCAGGATATCGTCCTCCCGCGTCGTGACCTCGGGAATTCCCGCCGCCCGTGCGGCATCTAACGTGCTCTCACTGCGCGCACACAGGCGGACGATTTCGGCACGGTACGGCAGATCGGGGTAAAAATGCCGCATCGCATCGATGGCGTAATGATGAGTATGCCCCATGGAGCCGTAGCCCAGCATACCGATTCGCAAGGTTTTCATGGGAAATTGCCGTCCTTCTTTCCTTTGGTCTGATATCGGTTCTCCGACCGATTTTGCGGCACGCCGCAGAATGCGTGTCTTACTTCCGATATTGTAGCATAAATGCGCCGAAAATACAAGAGCAAGTTTTGTCAAACGCTGTGTGCGCAGTCAAACGGAGAAAACGTCGGATTTCCGAGGGAAAATACGAACCATCGGGAAAGCCGCGTTTTTCGGAAATGTATGAATTATCGATGAATGCTGCTTTTCGGGCGAAAAGGAAATTCGTTCTCCGAGAATGTCATCTCCGTGTGTCTTTTTCTGTCAAACGCCGTCGAAAACAAAAAATATGTCGTTGAATGAAAATTCATGGCAGCGTATAAAACGACGTTGTTTTTCCTAAAAATCAACTAATTATGAATTTTCATGCTACGGAGTTGAAATAATTCGCAAATTAGCGCAAATGGATCGTTCATGTTTGTTGGAAATTTTTCCCAGTTTCCTATTGCAAATGCTCGGGAAATATGGTACGCTAAGGACACGGAAAAAATTTAACGAGCGTGAATAAAAATGGAAAACAATTTGAAGATTCTCATAGCTGACGAAAATGCAGATTCCCGCCGTGCGTTGAAGGACACTCTGGCAGAAATGGGTTGCCAGTATATCGAGGAGGCGGCAACCGGCGAGGATGCGTACCTCAAGATCGGGAAAGGACATCCCGATATCGTGTTTGTTGACATCTGGCTCACAAAGCCGGACGCCATCTGGCTGATTCGGAACAGCCTGCAAATGACCTATGCGCCGGAGCATCCGCCGATCTTCATCTTTATTTCCGCAGTCAGTAATCAAAACGCGTTTGCTGAAGCAAGCGAGGCGGGCGCTGAATACTGCATGCTCAAGCCGCTTGACACCGAACGCCTTCAGGACAGGCTCATGCGGATTGCCGAGCACCGCTCGGTGACCGGACGTCCCGCTGTCAAGGGAAACGGCGATATGGAGGCGCAGGTGACCAAGATTATACATCGCATCGGCGTTCCCGCACATATCAAGGGCTACCAGTATCTGAGAACGGCGATCATCATGACCATTGAGGACAACGAGATCATCAATTCGGTTACAAAGGTTCTCTATCCCTCCGTGGCAAAGCGATATTCCACCACATCGTCCCGCGTGGAACGCGCCATCCGTCACGCCATTGAGGTGGCTTGGGAGCGCGGCGACATCGACACGCTGAATTCTTATTTCGGTTACACCATCCAGAACACCCGCGGCAAGCCCACCAACTCCGAGTTCATTGCCATGATCGCGGACAATCTCCGCATTCTCAACAAATACTCCTGATCGGGGGATACGCGGGGACGCGCAGAGAGGACGCGCGGGGCGCCGGAGGAGTACGCGGGACGCCGGAGGAGTACGCGGGACGCCGGAGGAGTACGCGGGGCGCCGCCCCGAACCCCG
>CABUHM010000078.1:0-6410 GCA_902491355.1 uncultured Eubacteriales bacterium | reverse complement strand
GCTGGATCTGAGCGCGCAAAGCAGCGGAAAGCCCTTGGCACCCCTGTTCTGGACGGGAATGCTCGTGGCGGTCATACTGGCGGTGTACGGGCTGAAATCTCTTACCGCCTTTACCGTGTGCATGCTCATAGAGCTTGCCGTCGCCGTTGTCCTCGGCATCCTCATCCGCAGGAAATTCCGCCGCACCGGCGTGCGCCATACGGCGTGGCTCTGGGCGCTCATTTTGGTGGTCTTTTCCACCCTTGCCGCAACCAACGGCCTGCTTTCTCTGGTCTGCTTTGCCCTGCCCCTCCTTGTGGGCATCGTGGCGGAGCGGCTGTGTGATCGGGACACGCCCCTGTTCTCTCCGCAGAACATACGCACCTTTGCGCTGGTCGCCGCCGTTGCCGCCGCAACCGGAATCGGCATCATTATGACCGCGCGCGCCACAGGCGGCGTCTCCGCAGGCTATGCGGATGCGTATTCCGCCTATGCCTCCCCCTCGGCTTGGAGTAAAAATCTGCTCAACTTCCTGCCCAACTGGTTCTCCCTGCTCGGCGTGTCGGTGCAGAACGGCGACCCGCTCGCCTCTGCTGATTCCGTTCACAATATGCTCCGAATTTTCTGCGGACTGTTCCTTCTGGTTTTCCCCTTCATCATGCTCGGCATGCTGCGGCATATCCGCACGGCAGGCGTGAAAATGGTGCTGTTCGGGCATTTCGCCGTCAGCGCATTCATCGTGTACGCCGTCGTGTTCGGTAAATTGGGCAATGCGGGCTGGCGCCTGACCCCCATGCTCGGAACGGCGCTGATCACCACCTGCCTCGGCTTGTGGGAATTCGTGACACAGCGGGATGCGCCGCGTGCACGCTTCTCCGGACTGTTTATGCTTCCGCTCATTGCCGCCGTGCTCATGTCGGCACTGCAAATTGCCAAAATGCCCGCCGATTACGGCAGAAACAATTCCTGGCACCGCACAGCACAGGTTCTGCAGGAAAAGGGACTTTACCACGGGTATGCCAACTTCTGGTGGGCACAACCCATCGCCGTCTTTTCGGGCGACGAGGTGAAGATCGCCAGCTTCATCGATTCCAACGGCAAGCCCGTGAAATATGACTATCAGCTCCCCGCCGACGCTTTTGACGATCGGGAGACCGATTCGTGGTTCGTCCTCTTCACCGAGAGCGAGTACCCGACCTTTCAGGAATGGGTCGCCGTGCAGAAGAACCGCGGCAAGGTCAAGGAGATCTTCACTATCGAATCCGAGCCGTATAATCTGCGCGGTCATACGGGATCGGCGGTCTATGTGGTCGTCCTGACCGAGAACATTTTCTGACGCCGATCCTCTTCGGCGACCGCCTGATACCCTTCGACGACCGACTGATACCGTAATGACAATAAGCACAGCCGAACATGCCCTCTCCGGACATGCTTCGACTGTGCTTCTTCGGTTCTTTTCCGGCGTTTTTTGCGCCGCTTTTTTCAAAAGATTCGCCCAAGCGGTATATTTTCCGAATAAAAGGCAAAAATATCCTTGGATTTCCCGAAAAGGTATTGACAAATCCGCCGTTGTTTGGTATAATAATCAGCGTTCCAGCAGAATATTGCGGCATCGCCAAGCGGTAAGGCAACGGACTCTGACTCCGTCATTACCTAGGTTCGAATCCTAGTGCCGCAGCCATGAAAAAACACTCAGCGTCAGCTGAGTGTTTTTTCAAATGAAGCGCACCTTGCGGTGCATGAAAAATGAAGCGGGCTATCGCCCATGAAGCGTTCGCTCCGCTCACACGGAGCAGTCTCGGTGCGCTTCGCTTCATGTGAGCGGAGCGAACGCTTCATGGCAATCTCATTGCCGCTTCATGCGAGCGGAGCGAGCGCTTCATTTCTATCTCGTTTTCCACTTCATGCGAGCGGAGCGAACGCTTCATGGCAATTCCATTGCCGCTTCATTTTATTTGGGGGGATTTTGAATGGTACATGATAAGCTCTCAGATCAATCCATGGATTTTGCAGTTCAAATTATTAAACTTGTCAAGCAATTAAAGGAACAGCGGGAAACCATTATTGCAAACCAAATCGGCAGAAGCGGTACGTCGATCGGAGCAAACATCCGCGAAGCAAAATATGCTCACGGCGTTGCTGATTTTATATCCAAGCTCCAAATTGCCCTCAAAGAAGCGAACGAAACCGGTTATTGGCTGGAATTGCTGTATAGAACGGATTACATCGTCGAGCAAGAATATACCTTGCTTGATTCAAAGTGTAAGTCCATAAGAGCCATGCTCGTTTCATCCATTAACACCGCGAAGAGCAATCGCAATCAAACAAAGCAGATATAAGCGAATCAAGGCTTCTCTCCTCCCCCGCCGCAAGTCTTGACTATTCCCCGAAAACATGGTAAAATAGCGTCGTCGGGGCGTCACGATGTGACATAATTTTCGATATCAATCGAGGAAGTACAAAAGCGTCACGACAGAAAAGGAGAAAACTATGTCACAGGAAAAAACGGTATCTCAAAAGACCGGCAAGCAGAAGGCGCTCCGTGTGATCGTCATTATACTGTGCTGTCTGGTCGGACTTGTACTGCTTCTGCTCATCGGCATCAGAGCCTACTTCCGTATGCCCGTGCGGGAGTATTACAAAAATTCGGAAAAGACCTTTGTTATCCCCGGGCTTTCGGACGGCATGATCCATCAGGGTCTTGCATACGACAGCGAAAACGACACCTTCCTGATCACGGGCTACAGAACGGACGGCAACGCGTCGCAGGTATCTGTCGTATCCAAGGAAAGCGGCAAGGAAGTCAAGCGTCTGCAGCTAGCCGAAGCGGACGGAAGCGCCTTCACGGGTCACGTGGGCGGCATCACCGTACACGGCGACTATGTGTATGTGGCGGACGATGAGGGTCTGGTCGTTTTCAACCGCGCGGACGTGGTTGCCGCATCGGACGGCGACAGCATAAAGTCCGTCGGTCTGTTCAAGACCGTCACGGCGGACGATTCGCTCCATGTAGCCTTCACCCATGTTGAGGGCGACACGATATACGTCGGTGAATTCTACCGCGAAGAGAATTACCCGACGCCCGATTCGCACAAGTACAAGACTGCGGCAGGCGATGAGAACACCGCGCTGATCCTCGCATACAAGCTGGATGCCACCGCCTCTCTCGGCATCTCCGAGACCATCGAGCGCGCCTACTCCATCCCCGGCTTGGTACAGGGCATGTGCTTCGATGCGGACGGAAAGATCTATCTTTCCACCTCGTATGCCGTCGCCTTCTCGCACATCTACAGCTACGATGCCACCAAAGAGGAAGGCAGTGTCACCGTTCTCGGACAAACCGTCCCGCGCTATGTGCTCGACAGCTCCACGCAGACCGGCGACATCAAGCTCGCGCCCATGTCGGAGGAGATCGTGATCGTCGGCAGCAAGCTCTACACCATGTGTGAGTCCGCAACCAACAAGTACATCTTCGGCAAATTCACCTCCGCAAAATACTGCTACGCCACCGACATTTCCAAGTACACGCAGGGCAATTGACCCGACGCGGGATACGTATTCAAAATTGACACAAAGGGATCCGTTTCGACAGATCCCTTTGCTTATATGACGGAAAGGAGGCACCATGTCATACAGTGAGCTGATCAAGAATTTCAACCGCACGCGCGACTATATGCGGGAATTCTATGTCTACGGTTTCAAAAGTCGGGAGGAATACAACAGAAAAAGCGCCCGTTCCTATGACGATGAGCGCCGCCGCATGGAGAGCTGGCTGGGAGACTACATGCAGTTTCGACGAGATCCGGACGGAAAAGCCGTCTTTCTTTCCATCGACAGCCGATTGACCCGTCACAATCCGTTATATACCGCATGGAAGGCGAAGAGCTTTACCGACGGCGACATCACCCTGCACTTCATCCTTTTTGACATTCTCTGTTCCCCCGAGATCTCATTGCCGCTGAACTGCATCATGGACAGAATAGACAGTTATCTCCGCAACTTTCGGGAGCCGAAGGTGTTCGATGCCTCAACGGTGCGAAAGAAGTTAAACGAGTACATAGCCGAGGGCATCATCGTTGCCGAAAAGCGCGGCAAGACCATGTATTATCGGCGCGGAGAAGCGGAAACCCTATGCGACACGGACATTTTGGATTTCTTTTCCGAGGTATCCCCCTGCGGCGTGATCGGCTCCTATCTGCTTGACAGGGAAGCCGCTCACAGCGGGCATTTTGCCTTCAAGCACCACTATATCACCGCCGCGATGGACAGTGAGATCGTTTGCTCCCTGCTGACTGCGATCCGCGAAAAGCGGAGCATTGCCATGGAGACCGTCAGCCGCCGCAGGGACAGGATCACGGAAAGTCGTGTGGTGCCGCTGAAAATCATGATCAGCGTACAGAACGGACGGCAATATCTGATGGCGTATGTGCCGCGCTTCAAGCGGATCATGTCGTATCGGACGGACAACATGGTATCTGTTCGGACGGACGGTGTCTGCGAGGACTTCGATGCGTTGCGCGGCAAGCTCGACAGAATGTTGCCCCACATGTGGGGCGTCAGCACACAAAACGACTCGGGCGACCGCATGGAGCATGTGGAGTTCACCGTCCGATACGGCGCGGACGAGGGACACATCCATCGTCGGCTCATGCGGGAAAAGCGTTGCGGGACGGTGGAAAAGCTGGATGTCTGCACAAGTCGGTTTTCCGCCGATGTCTATGACGCAAGCGAGCTGATTCCGTGGATCCGCACCTTTATTTGCAGGATCACCGACATCCGCTTTTCCAACCCGACACTTGCGGCACAATTTCGGAGCGATATCGACGAAATGTACGCCCTATACGGTCTGAGGGGCGGTGATGCCGAATGATATTCAGTGAGCTTTACGGCACGTATTACAACACCGTGGCGCGAATCCTGCGGGCGGCGACCGACCATCCGCTCCGACGGGGCGAGCTTCGCGCCATCATCGAGGAAAACGCCTTCGGAGAAAGTGTTTTGAACATCGAGCCGGCGCTGACCGAGGAACGCTGGCAACTTCTCGATCCGAACGGCTCCACCCCGTTGCACCGCCCGCCGACCCTCCCGCTGACCCTGACCGAAAAACGCTGGCTGAAAGCGATCTTTCGGGATCCGAGGATACGCCTCTTCACCGACGAGACCAACTGCTTTCCGGAGGTCGAGCCGCTTTTCGACCTCGACGACGTCCTTGTGTTTGACAAATATGCGGACGGCGATCCCTATACGGACGAGAGCTATATTCGTAACTTTCGTCTGGTGACCGACGCGATACGGAATCGGTATCCGTTGCACATCGACGCGTCAAACCGAAAGGGCGCCGTAACTCACATGGTTCTCCTGCCGGAATATCTGGAATACTCCGAAAAGGATGACAAATTCAGACTGATCGGCTCGGGATGCAGTTACGGCGACACCGTCAACCTTGCCCGCATCGTGCACGTCAAGCCGTACAACAAGCCCTTTGAACCGCGTCCCCCGATGACGGTACAGCCCGGGAACGGGACAGTTCAGTTTGAGCTGGTGGATTCCCGAAACGCCTTGGAACGGGTGCTGATGCACTTCGCACATTTTGAAAAGCAGGCGGAAAAGCTGGATGAAAACCGCTATCGGATAACGGTCGCCTATGACAGGGACGACGAAACCGAAATGGTGATCCGCATCCTGTCCTTCGGACCGATGGTGAAGGTGACCGCGCCCCAACACTTTGTCAACCTCATAAAAGAAAGACTGATCCGCCAAAAAAGTTGCGAGCATTGAACTGTTCGCAACTTTTTTTCCGTGATAACGGCGGATAAAACCGCTATAATAGGGGCGTAAACCAAAAGACGCCCACAGCAACCCACTGTTTTTTAGGAAGATAGGAAGAACCGCTCCCGTCGGGAGATGCGTTTGCCGTGCCGAAAGGCGGCGTCTTGTTTACGGTGTCGGTAGCTCAGCGGTTGAGTGGGGACTGAAAATCCTCGTGAGGCAGGTTCGACTCCTGCCCGACATCCTGCCAAAAGACCCTGACAGCATTGATTTAGATTGGATAAAGCGGTCGATGCATCATCGCCGCCGTGGGTTCGACCGGTGGTCGCCCGCTCCTTATCCGTTTTGCGGGTGAAATCGGGGCGTGATATGTCCGTTTCAGAGGGTCTGTACAGGCTTCACGCCCCGCGTCGGGGCGCGCGCGGTAAACCGCGCGCGTGAGGGAATCGGCGGCAGTTGTACAAGATCGGTCGTGCAGACAAGATCCGCCGCCGATTCCCGTCCAGCCGCCGTCTCCGACGGCGGCGACCGACGCGGGGCTTCGGATGTGCCTCAAAATCTCATGCATCCAATGGATATTGTGCTGTCCAACGATAGTGCCGCTGTCAAGGCTCCCTTGTGTAAAGGGAGCTGTCAGCGGAGCTGACTGAGGGATTGTAACA
>CABUHM010000077.1:0-6414 GCA_902491355.1 uncultured Eubacteriales bacterium | reverse complement strand
CTCGTCCGTAGTTGGCGCGGGGAGGGAAGAGGAACTGTCCGCACTGTCCGATGCAGTGCCGCCGTCGGTTTCAAGAGGACGTGCCGCGGCGGGGAGGGCAGGGAACGTGTTATCATATGTGCATGCGGCGAGAAGCGCGGAAACGGCGGCGACCGCAAGTACGGCGGTCACGGTACGACGCGCCGTGACATACAGTCGCTCCCGCCGCTTTTGCAGGCATTCTTTTTTCATCCTGTCTTCGGTACGATTATTTTGCATGTCTGCGTTTTTTCTTTTTGTTGGGCACGACCTCGGTTTTCCAGGGATTTAGGACAGTCTCAACGGGTGCGCGGCTTTGGCGGTATCGGGTCACAAAAAAGAGCGCCGGCAGGACGCAGACCAGTGCCAACGGTTCGGTGCTGACGCGGAACGAGGACTTTCTCAGCTTGATGTATTCCTCCTGTGACAGTTCCTCCGTCATGGTGACATCCCGATAATAGGTGCCGTCCGACGCCGCAATGCCGCCGATCTCTCCGCTGAACCAGAACACAAGAAGGTACAGGCTCAGAAATACGGTAACGGCACGCTCCAACAGACGGGAATACTTATGAAACGAGCCTTTCGGCACGCGGAACGCAAATTTCCACACCACCGTCGCCGCAAGCAGGATCAGCGCGGGGATATAGAGCCACAGGTGCCATCGGGACTCCCAGTATGTGAAAAAGCCGATAATATGCAGGGTCAGCGTCAGCCCGAGCATGACGGCTGACGCGACGGTGAGAACGTTGAGCACTTTTTGTTTCATGATATTTTCAACCTTTGCGTGTTTTTCGGTTTGTGTCATCTCCAAGTATACCATATTCCGCCGCACAACGCAAGAGAGATGCGGCTTTTCGGGTTAATTATCGTGAAAAATGAGAAAAACCCTTTCTTTTTTGACGGGAGTGTGCTATAATATCTCATTATAGTATGTGATAACATGCGATCGTGTGCCCTGATTCGGCGCGATCGTATCGGCAGACGTAGAAAGGTTGGATGCGGCATGTGCGGATTTGTGGGTTTCAGCGGTTATCTTGAGAACCGCGCCGAGGTTCTGGAGCGAATGATGAACCGGATCATACACCGTGGACCGGACATGGCGGACATGTTCATGGATCAGTCGGTGGCGCTGGGCTTTCGCCGTCTGAGTATCATCGATCTGTCCGAGGCGGGACGTCAGCCCATGCAGAATCGGCAGGGCAACGTGACCGTGGTCTTTAACGGCGAAATCTATAATTTTGAGGCACTGCGCGCCGAGCTGGAGGAAAAGGGACATCACTTTTCCACCCGCACCGACACCGAGACCCTCATTCACGGCTATGAGGAATGGGGAGAGGGCATGGTGGACCGTCTGCGCGGCATGTATGCCTTTGTGATCTGGGATTCGGTGAAGCGCACCCTGTTCGGCGCACGGGATATTTTCGGCATCAAGCCCTTTTACTATACCCGCGTATCGGACGGGATCCTGTTTGGTTCGGAGATCAAGAGCTTTCTGGAGCACCCGCATTTTGTGAAAAAGGTGAATCGGCGCGCGCTCCGTCCGTATCTGACCTTTCAGTATTCGGCAATGAACGAGACCTTTTTTGAGGGCGTGTACAAGCTCCCGCCCGCGCACTGCTTCACGTATCGCGACGGGGAACTGAACATCCGCCGTTACTGGGATGAGGACTACACCGAGGGAAAATGGGATTCCTTTGAGGCGTGCGCCGAGGCGGTGGATCATGCCGTCAACGAATCGGTCGCGGCGCACCGCATCGCGGACGTCAAGGTGGGCACCTTCCTTTCGGGCGGGGTGGATTCCAGTTATATCACCGCCTCCATGATGCCGGACACCACGTTTTCCGTGGGCTTCGATTTCAACAAATTCGACGAGACCACCTACGCGGCGGAGCTGTCGGAACGGTTGGGCATCCGCAATTGCAGTCGTATGCTCAGCTCGGATGAGTGCCTTGAGGCGCTGTCCACGATCCAGTATCATATGGACGAGCCGCAGTCCAACCCGTCCTCGGTGCCGCTGTATTTCCTGGCGAAGCTGGCATCCGAGCAGGTCACGGTGGTGCTGTCGGGCGAGGGTGCGGACGAGCTGTATGCGGGATACGAATGGTATGCCGACCTGCCGTCCATGAAAAACTATAAAAAGTTGCCCCTGTGGCTTCGCCGTGCCGCCGCCAAATGCGCGGAGCATCTGCCATATTTCAAGGGACACGATATGATCACCCGCGCGGGCGGGCATCCCGAGGATTATTTCATCGGGCAGGCGCTGGTCTACACCGAAAAGGAAGCCAAGCGTCTCCTGCGTAAGCCGTACCGATGCGGACCTACCGCGCGCGAGGTGGCGCGTCCGATCTATGAGCGGGTCAAAAATTGCGACGACGTGACCAAAAAGCAGTACCTCGACATGCATCTGTGGTTGCCCGGCGATATTCTCTTAAAAGCGGACAAAATGAGCATGGCGCATTCTTTGGAATTGCGGGTGCCTTTTCTGGATCGGGTTGTGATGACCCAGGCGCAGTCCATTCCCTCGTCCTATCGCATCCGCGGCACCGAGACTAAGGCGGTTCTGCGCGAAGCGGCGGGACACACACTGCCCGAGGATTGGGCGAGACGTCCGAAAAAGGGCTTCCCCACGCCTATCCGCTACTGGTTTCGTGAGGATCGGTGGTACGACTACGCCAAGTCCCATTTCTCGGCGGCATATGCCGACGAATTCTTCGATTGCTCCGTCCTGCTGAAGATGCTGGACGAGCACCGCGCAGGACAAGCCAACCACGCCCGCAAGCTGTGGACGGCACTGGTCTTTCTTGTGTGGTATGAGCGCTTTTTCATTCTGGAAACGGCAGGTGCCGGAAAGGGAGAAAACGAAAAATGAAACCCATATTGCCCGTGCTCTTGGGCGCGGATCTCAATGCCTATAATGTGGCGCGCGCTTTTCATGAGGCATACGGCGCACACGCGCAGGCGTTCGGCAGATATCCCATCGGGGTCACACAGAATGTGCGCATCCTGACCTTTGAGGCAGTGCCCGATCTGGATACCGACGACGTAATGGTGGAACGGGTCAACCGCTTCGCCTCCGAGCATCCCGACGCGTCCCTGATTCTTTTGGGCTGTACGGACGATTATGTCGCCATGATCATCCATTGCCGCGACCGTCTGGACGCCCGCTATACCGCGCCCTATATTCCCTATGAATTACTCGATTCCATCACGCGTAAGGATCATTTTTACGAATGCTGTGAGCGCATGGGCATTCCTTATCCGAAAACGGTGGTGGTGCACCCGGGAGAGAAGCCGGAGATCCCGTTTTCCTACCCCGTTATCATAAAGCCGTCCTATTCGGTTTCCTATTGGAAGCACCCGTTCGACGGCATGAAAAAGGTGTATACGGCGCATAATGCCGAGGAGGCGCAGTCGATCATCGACCGCATTTTCGCGGCGGGATATCCGGATAACCTCATTTTGCAGGATCGCATCCCGGGCGACGACAGTCATATGTACACCCTCACCGCGTATGTGGACGAGGAGCACCGCGTGCGCATGATGTGCCTCGGACATGTCCTGCTGGAGGAGCATACGCCGAAGGGACTGGGCAACCATGCCGCCATCGTGACCGAGTGCAATGCGCCCATCATGGAAAAGCTGCGCGCGTTTCTGGAGGAGATTTCCTATACGGGTTTTGCCAATTTCGATATCAAATATGACGATCGAGACGGCTCCTTCCGCGTGTTTGAGATCAATGTGCGGCAGGGACGGAGCAATTATTATGTAACGGCGGCGGGCTGTAACATTGCAAGATATCTGGTGGAGGATCGTCTGGAGCATAAGCCGTTCGATGGCTGTTATCTGTGCGACCGTTCGGTGTATTGGCGCTATATTCCGGACAGCGTGGTTTACCGCTATACGCCCGAGGCGCTGTGCCGCCGCGTGCGGGCGCTCAAAAAGGCGGGTCAGGCATATTCCTCCATGCGCTATAAGCCCGATCTGCGGTGGAATCTGCGGCGCAGGATCTTTGTCGCCGTCCATGAGTACCATCATCGGAAAAAGTTCAAAAAGTATTATTTTCCTGAACGGATGAACGAGGGTTGCGGCAATTGCAAACAGACGGAAGCCGAAAGCCGAGCCGACGCACAGGAAACGAAACAGTCATAAAAGACATAAGGAAAGGATGCTTCTGCAGAGGCAGGACGCGGAGAGGGTATGGACGAGCTACGGGAACGGAATATTACGCATCTGACGTGTGATTCCCGCACGGCAGGACCGCATTCCGCCTTTGTATGCATCGAAGGGCAGAATGCGGACGGACACGCATATGCGGGCGCCGCTTATCGCAACGGGTGCAGGATGTTTGTGTGCCGCCATCCGCTGGATCTGCCGTCCGATGCCTTTCAGCAGGTGGTGGACGATCCGCGCATCGCACTGGCGGAGCTGTCCGCTTCCTTTTACGGAAACGCGGCACAGAGACTGCATATCATCGGGGTCACGGGCACCAAGGGAAAAAGCACGGTCGCAACCATGATCCGAAGCGTCTTTCTGCATGCGGGGATTCAAACCGATATCATCGGCACTATCGGTATGACGGTGGGCGGCGCGTTTTCCCACACCGTGAACTCCACGCCCGAGAGCATTATCCTGCACGAATCGTTCGCCCGTATGGAGCAGGCGGGTACGACCCATGTGGTGATGGAGGTCTCCTCACAGGCATATAAGCTCCATCGGGTGCACGGCATCACCTTCGACTGCGGCGTGTACACCAATCTGGCGCCCGACCATATCGGTCCGGGCGAGCATGAGAGCTTTGAGGATTACCGAAACTGCAAGTCGCGCCTGTTCGAGAACGCACGGTTTTCCGTCCTGAATGCGGACGATGCGTACAGCGGCTTTATGCAGGAGCATTGCCGCGGGAACAGCGTGACCTACGGGGTGGACGGGGACGCGGATTACCGCGCCGAGAATATTGAGTTGATCACCGACGACGGCGTGCCTGGCGTGTCCTTTTATTTGGACGGTCAGCGGTTCACCATTCAGCTTCCGGGCACATTTAATGTGTATAACGCATTGGCGGCGGTGGCTGTGGCGGATCGGTTCGGCATTTCGCGTCGGATATGTGCCGAGGCACTGGCAAAATGCACGGTCACGGGCAGATGCCAACGGGTGGACTGCCTGCCCGGTGTTTCCTTTTTCATCGATTATTCCCATAACGGACTGGCACTGCAAAACGCCCTCGGCGCTTTGCGCGCCTACCGTCCCAAGCGACTGATCTGCCTGTTCGGCTCGGTGGGGGATCGTACCCAGATGCGTCGGCGGGAGCTTGGCGAGGCGGCGGGGAGCATGTGCGATTTCTGCATTCTGACCTCGGATAACCCGGGACACGAAGCGCCCGAAAAGATCATCGCCGAAATCGAACGGTACGTGGGCGACTGTCCGCATATCTGCATCACGGATCGTGAAGAGGCGATCCGCTGGGCGGTGCGGCACGCGCACCAGGGCGATCTCATCCTCTTTGCGGGAAAGGGACATGAGGACTATCAGCTCATCGGCTCGGAACACGTCCCGTTCTCGGAGGAGAGTATCATTCGTGACGAGGCGACAAAGCTCATGGCACAGCACGTGTGATACACTGTTCCGCACAGACCCGACGCATACGGCTATCTCTATATTGTAGTCAAGACCACCGGCTTAGCCGGTGGCTTGCACTGCCCCTATAAGGGGCTGATACCGGCAACACTGTCGTGCTCGAATTATCTGCCAACCGCACCGCTTTTTCGGACTACCGCTAAAGCGGTGTTATTTCTTTGTCTTTCTTACCGGCTCACCCGTGAACGGGTCTACTGCTTCAAACATGTTTATTTGATCGCTCACTATATCGTCTTGCAACTGCCTTTGTATATATTCCTGTATCTTCTTCGCATTTTTACCTACCGTATCTACGTAATATCCTCTACACCAAAAGTGTCTGTTCCCATATTTGTACTTGAGGTTCGCATGTCTGTCAAATATAATTAGTGAACTCTTTCCTTTAATGTAGCCCATAATCTCCGATACACTATATTTCGGCGGTATCCTTACCAACATGTGGATATGATCCGTACAACTTTCTGCCTCTATTATCTCTATCCCCTTCCTGTTGCACAGTTCCCTGATGATTGCTCCGATTTCTTTCTTCAGTGCTCCATATATCACTTTCCTTCGATACTTTGGAGCAAATACTAAATGATACTTGCATTCCCATGTCGTATGTGATAAACTGTTATTGTCCATTTCGGACGCCTCCTTTGTTCTTTGGTTGTGGTTGGCAGACCGCTTCCATTTTAACACAGGAGGTTTTCTTTGTCTATTCCTTGTAGCTTAAGCTTTTCCCCTCCACCGGCATAGCCGGCGGTTTATTTGGATACACAA
>CABUHM010000076.1:0-6425 GCA_902491355.1 uncultured Eubacteriales bacterium | reverse complement strand
CCTTGTTCGTGCCCTCCATATTCAGAACCACGGTACGTCTGTTGATCAGATGGTCGGCGATCTGGTTCACCTGCTCCCAATGCTCGGGACGGATGACCTTCAATTCAAGCGAATTGCCGTTGATCGCCATGCCGGAGCCCTGCGGTGCGCGGGAAGGCGCTGCCTGAGGCTGTGCGGACTGCTGAGTCTGCGCGGGCTGACCGTAAAACTCCTCTTCACCGCCGTAGTTGGAGCTGTTGTCAAAGCCGTAATCATTCGCGCCGTCTTCAGGATAATCTTCTTCCTCACCGGGATTGACCAGCTTCTTAAAGTTATCGAAAAAATTAGCCATAGTAAACCTCCTGTCGCTGCCGACGGCAACGAATAATATAATAATGTGATGGATATTTCAGTTTCTTGCGCCGAATATCGCCCGCCCCGGGCGAATGATATTTGCACCGTATTCCAGTGCGAGATCGTAATTGTCCGACATTCCCATGGACAAGAACGTATCATCTCTATTATGGAGTCTTTTTGCGAAAAAGTCAATAAAATTTTGATAAGTTTCTGCAAAAAACTTTCGATAATCGTCTTTTTTGTCGCAAATCGGGCAGACCGTCATGGCTCCGCACAATTTCACGCGCGGAAAGGCTTCCAATTCGTCCAGAAAATCGGAAATTCGATCGGGCATGACACCGCTCTTTTTGGGTTCCCTGCCGATGTTGATTTCCACCAGGACGCGCATTTCCCTGCCGTCCCGTTCGCACAGCCGTTCCAGCTCTGCGGCACAACTCAGGGAATCCAGTGACTGGATCATGGAGACGCGATTCATAAGATACTTGATCTTATTGGATTGCAAGTGTCCGATGAAGTGCTTTTCCAGTGCGGGCGACAGCGCATCGTACTTGTCCGTAAGCTCCTGCACACGGTTTTCGCCCATACAGGAAAGCCCCAGACCCGCGGCATAATTGATGACCTCGGGCGGCACGGTTTTGGTCGCCGCGCACACGGTGACGGGGTATGTGATGCCGTGCTTGGCGCAGACCTCGCCGATGCGGTCGGTCAGGCGCGCGTAGTTCTCGCGAACCGATGCGAACAGGACATTATCCGATGATTTTTCCGGCATACAGATCTCTCCCCTTGTTGATGATCAAATCGTGCAGATTCAGACGGTCGTACTGGCTCTCGTCGCGCGGATCCTTCGGTTCACAGATGAAGTAGCCGTCCGCCTCGTACAGCGGCACGATCCTGCGGTATTCCACAAGCGACCCCGTCAGCACATAAACGCCCTGCACCCCGTCCACCATCCGCACGGAAGCCACCGGAACGCGGTAGCCCGTGTACGATCTGACGATCAGCTCCACCGCCTGTGTTCGGAGGTAATTCATATCCGAGGTCGCATAGTTGGAGCTGAGGATCAAAACGCAGTCGTCGGAATCCGGCTCGGTGATGATCCGCTCCAGATTCATGGTGATGCGGTTTCCGTTGTTGTACGGGAACGCCACCTCATAGCGCTGTCCGACCGAGATCGCGCCGATCTCGTCCGCGTCCACGGGACAGGCAAGGTACCACGAAAACGAGGTGACCAGCTTGCCCACAACGGTCTTTTCGGTATTCGGATCCTGCGGATCGGCTTGTATCAGAGAGCGGAAGCCGTTGAGGGTCATGGAGGATATCTCAGTACCCCGAAACACTTCTTCGTATCCGTCCACATCGTGATAGAAATAACCGGAGGTGGGCGCGGTGATATAGCTGATCTGCTGTCCCTCTCCCGATAACAGGCGGTTTTTCTTGTCCTCAAGTGCCTTGATCTTATCTGCCAGACCGTCCAGACGGTTTGTGACCACCTGACGCTTGTTCAACAGCACCTGAAGATCCGAGCGCTGACGCAAAACATAGTCGATATTGCCGTTGAGCAGATTCTTGCGGATCTGCAACACCGACGCGGACAGCTTGGCATCGATGGACGCCGTATCCGCCATCACGATATTCTGCCCGAGATCGCTTTTCCGCAAAACCGAGATCTTATCGTCCAGCGCCGTAATTTCCGAGCGGACATCCTGTCCCTCGTACACCGCCGCCAGCCGATACCCCTTTGCCACGCGCTCACCGTCATTGACCAGATAGTTAACGTTTGACCCGCTGTCGGCATACAGCAGGGATTCATCGCGCACCACGTAAGCCTGCAACGAAATTTTCTGCTCTGCCGAATCGGTCTTGGTCACCAGTGTGGACACCGTAACGCCGAGCGACACGAAAATATGATACGATACATAGGCAAAAAGCGCCACGGAAGCCACTGCCGTAATAAAATAGCGAAAGAAATGATTTTTTTTCTTCGGTTCCGTTGCTCTCCCTCCCCATATGCGTTTGTATCATATTTTATCACAAAATATGCGCTTTGTTAAGAAGTCGGCGGCATTGTTTACAATTTCTTCAAAGCCGCCCGCGCGACCCGGGTCAAGATGCAGTGCATCGGGGTAGCGGGAGAACCACGTCATCTGCCGTTTCGCATAGTTGCGGGACGCGGTGCGGATCTGCTCCGCCGCCTCCTCCAACGTACATGCGCCGGCAAGGTACTGCGTCATTTCCTTATACCCGATCGCCTGTCCCGCCGTGGTATCGGGCGAAAGATGCAAACGCTCTGCCTCCTGCGCCAGACCCTGCTCCAGCATCGCGGTCACACGGCGGTCGATGCGTTCGTACAGCACCGAGCGATCCGTGTAGTCCAAAACGATCATCGCCGCAGAAAACGCGGGTGGGATCTGCCGCGACATCTCATCCCATTCGGTCTTGGTTCTGCCCGACAGCAGATAGATCTCCAGTGCGCGGATCACCCGCACCTCATTGTTCGGATGGGTCGCCGCGGCGGATGCGGGATCGATCTCGGTCAGCATGGCGTACCGTTCCTCCGCCGACTTCTGCCGCAAACGCTCCCTCAGTGCGGGATCTGCCTGCGGCGCGCTGTGACGCTCACCCGCAAGCACACTGTCCAGATACAGTCCGGTGCCGCCGCACAGGATGGGGAGCTTTCCGCGCGCCAGAATATCACGGATGGCGTCGCCCGCCTCCCGCGCATACCGCGCACAGGAATATTCCTCCTGCGGCTCGGCAATGTCGATCATATGGTGCGGCACGGCGCGCAGCTCTTCCGGCGTGGGCTTGGCAGTTCCGATGTCCATACCGCGGTATATCTGCATGGAATCGCAGGAAACGATCTCGCCGTTCAGCCTCTGCGCCAGTGCGATCGCCAGTGCGGTCTTTCCGGATGCCGTCGGTCCCGTGACGGCGGCAACCTTGGGAATGCTTCTCTCTTCCATCGCCGTCAATACAGGAACATGGCGTCGCCGAACGAGAAGAAGCGATACTTTTCCGCAACGGCGACCTGATATGCACGGAGCATGATCTCACGGGACGAAAATGCCGAAACCAGCATCAGAAGGGTGCTTTGCGGCAGATGAAAATTGGTGATCAGCCCCTGCACCGCCCGAAAACGGTAGCCGGGATAAATAAAGATGCCCGTGTCCGCCGCCATGGGATGAATGATGCCGTTTTCGTCCGCCGCGCTCTCCAATGTGCGGCAGGAGGTGGTGCCCACGGCGATCAGGCGTCCGGTGCGGTTGTTGATGATGTCCGCGCTTTCCTGCGACACCTCAAAATATTCGGTGTGCATGACGTGATCGGAGAGCCTTTTCTCCTTCACCGGACGGAAGGTCCCCAAGCCCACATGGAGCATCACGGGCGCGATCTGCACACCCTTTTCGCGGATTCGTGCAAGCAGATCCTGCGTAAAATGCAGACCGGCAGTGGGTGCGGCGGCAGAGCCTTCGGTTTCGGCATACACGGTCTGATAGCGATTCTTGTCCTCCAGTCGATGCGTGATATACGGCGGGAGGGGCATGTTTCCGATCTCATCCAGCACGTCATAGATTGTGCGGTTCTCGGGATGGGCGAAGCGCACCAGTCTGCCGCCGTCCGGCAGAAGCTCCGTCACCGTGGCACGCAGTACACCCTCCTTGAATATAATGTCAGTACCCACCGGAGCGCGTCTGGCGGGGCGCATAATGGTTTCCCATACGTCGTTTCCGCGCTGACGCAGGAGCAGAACCTCCATCTGAATCCCCGTGGATTCCTTGGTGCCGTACAGCCGTGCGGGAATGACCTTGGAATTGTTGACCACCAGGACATCGCCCGGATTCAGATACTCAATGATATCATGAAACACCCTGTGCCCGATCTCACCCGTAACGCGGTTCACCGTCATCAGGCGGGAAGCGTCCCGCACCGGCGACGGGGTCTGCGCGATCAGCTCGGGAGGCAGGTCGTAGTCAAAATCTGACGTTTCCAAATCGGTACCCGGTAATGGATTCAATATGGTTTTCTCAGTGTTTTCCATGAAAATTCTCCGTTTCGGTAAAGCTGATCCCCAACGGCGCCCGCACAGGGACTCACTTGCTGTCCTGCAAGCGTCCGATGCGCGCCGCCGACGGGTCGCGGTATTGATAAAAACCGGAATTACCCGGCAAAAAAAGTGAGGTAACAAATGAAAAGCGAACCGATCTTCACAGGTGCCGCCTGTGCCCTTGTCACGCCGTTCTGTCGCGGCGAGGTGGATTATGCGGCACTCGGAACCATGATAGATTATCAGATCGAAAACAAAACCGACGCACTCGTCGTATGCGGCACGACGGGCGAAGCGCCTACCCTCTCGGACGAGGAGCACCGCAGTATCATCCGATATACCGTGGAGCGCGTGAACGGCAGAATCCCAGTCATTGCGGGAACAGGCTCGAACAACACGTCCCACGCCGTGGAAATGTCGCGCTTTGCCTGTGAGGCGGGCGCGGACGCCCTGCTGTCGGTCACGCCGTACTATAACCGCGCCACGCCCGAGGGCTTGGAACGGAGTTTTCTGCAAATTGCGGACAGTGTGACCCGACCCATTATCCTGTATAACGTACCGTCCCGTACATCGGTTGCCATTCCGCTGTCGGTATACCGCCGTCTGGCACAGCACCCAAACATCGCCGCCGTGAAGGAGGCGGGCGAGTGCTGGAACGACACAGCACGTCTGTTTGCCGAATGCGGCGAGCTACTCGACATCTACGCGGGAAACGATTCCTCCGTGCTCCCCATCCTCTCCATGGGCGGAAAGGGTGTCATATCGGTGCTCTCCAACATCCTGCCGCACAGGATGCACAGCCTGTGTGTCGATTTCCGTCGCAAACGGCTGCGCCGCTGTCGGGAAACGGCGGAAGCGCTCCAGCCCGTCATCGACGCCATGTTCTGCGAGGTGAATCCCATCCCCGTAAAGACCGCGCTGTCCATGATGAACCTGTGCTCGGGAGAATTGCGGCTTCCTCTGTGCCCGCCGAGCGCGGAGCACGCAGGGCAGATCCGCGCGGCACTTGACGCCTGTCTGGATCGCGAAGCCGAGGAAGCATAACAGCGAAAAAAACGTGTGCCGACGGCAATCCCCTTACAGCAGTTCCTTGTAGATAACGCTCTTGGAAACGCCGCGATCCCGCGCCGCCGCCTTTGCGGCATCCATTTTGGAAAGTCCGCTCGACAGGTAAAAATCGACATGCTCCCGCACGCTCATGCCGTCCCAAAAACGCTCCGCGGCGGGAGCGCCGTCCAATATCAGAACGTATTCGCCGCGCGGCTCGTGAGCGGCATAGTAGGAAACGGCACCGTCCAGATCGGTGCGGAAGATCTCCTCGTTGCGCTTGGTCAGCTCACGGCAGAGCGTGATATGACGGTTTCCGAATACCTCGCGCAGGTCGGCAAGAGTAGAAGTGAGATCGTGCGGCGATTCGTAAAAAATAATGGTGCGCGTCTGATGGCGCAGGGATTCCAGATATTCCCTTCTTGCACTACCGCGAGACTCCAAAAAGCCCTCGAACACAAACCTCCGCGTATCCATGCCCGAAAGCACCAGTGCATCGATGAGCGCACAGCACCCCGGAACAGCGGTAACGGGGATCTGCGCCTCCACGCACAGGCGCACCATATCGGCGCCAGGATCGGAAATGCCCGGCGTGCCCGCATCGGTCACCAATGCGCACGATTCGCCGTTTTGCAGACGGGAGATCAGGGTCTCGCCGCATGCGCGCTTATTGTGCTCATGATAGCTGATCTGCGGCTTATTCAAGCTGAGATGGGACAGCAGCTTCGCAGTGACGCGGGTATCCTCGGCGGCAATGAAGTCCGCCTCGCGCAACACCTTCACTGATATCGGCAAGGTTGCCGATGGGCGTGGAGACCAGATACAGCGTCCCGCCCTCCACGCGGTTTTTCTCGGTCGAACCGTCATTCAGTTCCATGGCATAAAATCTCCGTTATCCAAAATATAGCGGTATTCGGGCGTTTCGACGCCGTCCTCGGTCAGATACAGATCCCGAAGCTGACGCAAGCCGGAACGAGCGCCCTTTTTCGCCTGGGTC
>CABUHM010000075.1:0-6444 GCA_902491355.1 uncultured Eubacteriales bacterium | reverse complement strand
CCGCGCGGCACGTTCGGATTCTGATACCAGGAATCGATCACGTGCTTGGTGAGCAGAGCAATTCCCTCCAGATCCTCATTGGTTTCGGTGGGAAGCCCGAGCATGAAATACAGCTTGACCTGATTTTTCCCAGCCTCGAACGCGGTCGCACAGGCGCGCAGGATATCGTCCTCGGTCACATTTTTATTGATGGTATCCCGCAGGCGCTGGGTTCCCGCCTCGGGAGCGAAGGTCAGCGTACTTGTGCGCACCGAGGACACCCTGTCCATCAGCTCCTTGGTAAAGCTGTCCGCGCGCAGGGACGGCAGAGACAGGGAGACCTGATTCGGCTCGGTCCATTCCAGAAGAAGTTCGGTCAGCTCGCGGATGCGGGAATAGTCGCTGATAGAGAGCGAGCACATGGAAAGCTCATCGTATCCGGAGCTTTCAAACAGCGCCCGTGCCTCAGAGTTGACCGTCTCCGGCGACTTTTCGCGCACGGGACGGTAGACAAAGCCCGCCTGACAGAAGCGACATCCGCGGATACAGCCGCGGTTGGTCTCCACCACGATACGGTCATGCACGGTCTCGATATACGGAAGGATCAGGGAACGCGGATACGGAACCGCATCCATATCGGCAATGATCCGCTTGCGCACCCGAGACGGCACATCGGGATATTTTGGCGTGCAGGACGCAATTCTGCCGTCCGCGCCGTAGGTGATCTCATACAGGGACGGAACGTAAAATCCCTCAATATGAGATGCCTCGCGCAGAAACGCCCGACGCGTATAGCTTCCGTCCCGCTTCATGCGGCGGTAAAGCTCGGTGACCTCGCACAGCGCCTCCTCACCCTCGCCGATGTTAAACAGATCGAAGAAATCCGCGATCGGTTCGGCGTTATAGGCACATGGACCGCCGCCGATGATAATGGGGTCGCTCTCCGAGCGCTCCTCGGCAAGCAGAGGAATGCCGCCCAGCTCCAGCACATTCAGGACATTGGTATAGCACAGCTCATATTGCAGGGTGAACGCCACGACGTCGAACGCCGACAGCGGATCGCCGCTTTCGTGAGCGCACAGCGGGAGACCGTATTCCCGCATCTTCTCTTCCATATCGACCCATGGCGCATAGGCGCGTTCGCACCATACGCCCTCCATGCGGTTCAGGCAGTCGTACAGAATGCGCACACCGAGATTGGACATGCCGATCTCATATGCGTCCGGAAAGCAGAACGCCCAGCGAACCTCAACCTCGCTTTTGTCCTTGATGGTCTGCCCGAATTCGCCGCCCGTATATCTCCCGGGCTTGGAAACGCTTTTCAAAAGAGTTCTTTCATTCATAGCCACTCCAATTTGTGCAGGAACAGTCACACTGCCCCGCCATCACGGAAAATGGGAGCGTCAGCGCCCCCATTTTTGTTTTTACAGTCTGCCGATAAGTGTGCGGGAAGCCGCCACCATCGGGATCATCCAGAATATCTGATACAACGCCACATAGAAGGAGAGCATGCCCGTCACTGCGCCGAAGGCAAGCAGTGCTCCCATCAGCACCAGCGACAGAAACATGGACACCGCCTTGACCGCGAAATTGGTCTTGATGGCGTTCACGATGCGGTCGCACAGCGACATCGCCTGAAGCAGGGATTTCGCGCCGCTCTTGGAAACCAGACCGCTGTCCATATGCGGCTCGGTGATCTGTGCGTCGTCCGCCGTTCTGCACTTGAGAATGCGCACCGGATACTTTGCATCCTGCACATGCGCCCGGATCATTTCGTCGTCGATATTGGGGTCGAAGGTTTTGATGCCCACGCAGACCCCGATGCGGTACATCTGTTTGACCACAAACGCAAAGTCGGGATCGATGACATACTGCACATAGATCTTTGCGGCGACCTCGCCGTTGACCACCATAAACATGATGCTGGTCTCGGGATCCTCTTCCATGGCTTCGTCGTCTGCGTCCACCACGGGCGGCACGCCGATATCGTACAGATATGCCGCTTTTCCGAGGAACACGCGGGTACCGTCCACAACTGCCGCAAGACCGTTATCAAGAATTTCTTCGATCTCCACCTGTTCGCTCTTGCCGAGTTCCTTGGTGGCGTTGGTCAGAACCTCTGCCAGAGGACCTCCTACCTGAGAAAAGACAGAGGAAAGCTGATACAGCACCTGATCGATGCGGTACTCACCGTAAACCTTGATGGATTTTACCTTAACACCGTAAGGCGGAAACACTTCCTTGTCCTCGAACGAAACGGCGGAAGCGCCGGAATATTCGTCAAACGCATCCTCACCGATGAAGGCACTCTGCACGCCAAAGGCTTCCTTGGACGCCTGATACACGGGGAAGGTCATGCTGATGAAGGTGGATGCGGGCATGCAAAGCAGGAACGTGAGGTATCCGCAGGTCAGTGCGGTGTACAAATTCCGTGTGATGATCAGCCCGAGAATGAAAAGCAGGACTGTCGCAATGCCCGTCACCGGCAAAAGCAGACGGATGATCGAGCGGTATTTGGTGGAATGTCCCGCGCGCTCGCGGAAATGATCCACAAAGTCGGTCTTGCGCACCCGGAAAATGACCGGATCGCGGGGAAGATGATCCCCGAACGCCTCGACCTCCAGTGCGGCGGTCTGTGCGTCGGTTCGCTCCACGCAGTATTTCGGACGGCGGGAGGAAATCACGTTCAGTGCATAGATCTCGCGCTTGGTGTTCAGATATTCATACACCAGATTCATCAGGATACACAGGATCACGGGGAAGTTGAAGAGCCGCAGGGAGGTTCCGTGCACCGCCGACGCGATATAGAACAGAAGGGTCACGGCAACCGTCACAAGGGTGACGCTTTCCGGTCCCGGCTTGCCCGAAAAGAGCTGACGCGCGCCCGAAAGCAGGGAGCGCCAGATCAGCGCACATGCCAAAACCAAGATCTGCAGATCCACCAAAAGGTGAACGGCAGGGAAATAATCGGAATTGAGGGCGGGCGTCAGAGAGCCGCCGAACATGCCGATGTTTTCATAAAAGAAGGTGAATACAAACAGCACGGCGCACAGCGCAAGACGGACAAGGATGCCGAGAAACGAGCGGCGGTACTCCTCAAACATCGCCTTGGTCTGCGAAAGGTCGGTATATTCCTCGGGCGCTTTGGGTTGCGGCAGATGGAATTTTCTTGTCTTTTTGGGTGCGGACTCCGCGCCGGCGTTTTCGATATCCGTGCCGAGCTGGGTCACGCGATCCATGCCGATGGTCTGCGCCAGCTTGTCCTCCATGCCGAACGCCATCATGATCTTGGCGTCGGTTTCGTCAAATTCCTCGGAGCCGTCGCTGATCTGCGCCACCTCGTTACCGACATCGGTCTGTGCGGCATCGGCGCTGTCCGACTGCACCTGCTCGGTGAAATCGTAAAGATCGTTCACGGTATCTCCCTCGGACAGATCGTCGGCGGGCGCCTGACGGTCCCGACGGAATTTCTTCATCAAGCCGGTGAGTCCACCGCTCTTCTCCGCGCGGGGCGCGGGACGCACCATGGGCGCATCGTCCGACTCGGCGGACGCGGTCTTATGCTGTGCGGCGGGCGCATAGTCCTCGGGACGCATGCCCTCGCGGATCGCGGGAATGTTTGCCGTCGTGCCGAGAATATCCTCGAAATCACTGTCGGTCAGCTCCACGTCGTCGTCCTCGTCGGACGGCTCCTGCTCCTGCGCAAAGCGCCGATCCTCCTGCGGAAGATACTTTTCGATCAGATCCTCGATCTTCATCTCCTCCATGGGAGCCGCCTCGACCGCAGGCTCTTCCGCTTTGATCTCTGCCTTTGCGGCGTCTGCCGCATTCTGCTCCTGCAGTTCGCGGGATCGGTTCTCGATCTCGGTCTGATCCTCGGTGTTATCCTCGATCTTGTTTTGCAAGGTTTTAAGCAGATCCTCCGTGGAGAGCTTTTTATTTTTGTTTGGCAGATCATTCTGTTTCATTGCCATCCTCCTCAGGGTTCCCGAAACGGGAAATCAGTGGTGTTGCCGTGCCGCCTCAAAAACAAGAACGGATGCCGCGGCGGAGACATTCAGGGAATTGACCTGTCCGTACATGGGAATGGACAGGATGAAGTCGCTTTTCTCGCGAACCAGGCGGGAAACGCCGAAGCCCTCGCTTCCGAGCACAATGGCGACCGCGCCGCTCAGATCGGTCTGCGTGTACGGCGTACCGTCCGCCTCTGCGGCATAAATCCAGACGCCCTTTTCCTTCAGCTCGTCCACGGCGGCGGCAAGGTTCGTGACCCTTGCGATCCGAACGTGCTCAATGGCGCCCGCAGACGCCTTTGCCACCGCTCCCGTCAGACCGACCGAGCGTCGTTTCGGAATAATGACGCCGTGCGCACCCGCGCATTCGGCGGTTCGGATGAGCGCGCCGAGGTTCTGCGGATCCTCAATGCCGTCCGCGATCACGATCAGGGGCTTTTCGCCGCGCTGTGCCGCATAATCGAGAATATCGTCAAGCGAGCAGTAGTCCCGCTCCGCCGCCATTGCCACAACGCCCTGATGCGGTAGGTTGCAGGTCATTTCGTCCAGCTTTGTGCGGCTCACGGAAATCACGGGGATCCCCCGCGCGGCGGCTTGTGCGCCGATGAGCTTGAGAGAGCCTTCCCGCTCGCCCTCACGGATCCAAATTTTATCAACGCTTCTGCCCGATTTGAGCAGTTCTATCACGGCATTTCTGCCGAAGATCATTGTTTCCGGCAGTTCCGTTACCGTCGGATTCTGCCGACGTCTCTTGTGAAAACCTTGTTCCATAATTCTCCCACATGCGCGGTTTTGCCCGCTAAAAACACCTATACAGATTGATTATACCACATTCATTCGGTTTTGTACATAGTTTTTTCGATTTTTTTGGAATCTGACGAAGATTTCCGCAAAACCGCGATGTTCCGAGGCAAGGTCAGCCCGCAGAAATGATGGCATCATCTCACGTGAGAAATCCTCCGATTCGCACAGCGTCAGGCACGGTATACCGCTTTTTCGGCAAGTGATACGACCGCGCCGCTCCCCCCGATGCGGTCGCTTCGTCGCCAAAAAAACAAATCGGAAGCGACCGCATCGGGCAAAACAAAAAGGAGCCTAAATAAGGCTCCTTTCCTGCAAAGAACAGAGTACCGATTACTGCTCCTTCATTGCTGCGTAGCACTCGCTGCAATAAACGGGTCTGTCATTGGTAGGCTCAAACGGAATCTTTGCTTCCTTGCCGCAGTTTGCGCAAACGGCAGTGTAAAGCGTTCTCTGAGGCTTACCGGCATTCTTTCTTGCGTCGCGGCAGGCCTTGCATCTCTGAGGCTCGTTCTGGAAGCCTCTCTCTGCATAGAATTCCTGCTCACCTGCGGTGAACACAAACTCAGCGCCACAATCTTTGCATTTCAGGGTCTTGTCTTCGTACATGTTTTTTTCCTCGCTTCGGTCCGTATCGGATAAATTTGATTGCCCCAAGACGGGCTTGCACCGTCACCTTTGAAAACAACGCTCTTGTTAAGCTATTCGGGCATATGTGTACCATATGTATTATATGTGGGAGGAATGCGGATGCTGTGTAAAATGTGCAAAATACAGAATCGTAAAATCGGAGAGGACGCGTCGGAAAGCGCCTATGTGACCGTTCAGCCCGTCTGCAAGGGAGAAAAGTGCCGTATGTGCGCGATGTAAGATGTAAAACATACTCACAGCAAACGCTTAACCTTTTTGCGGATGCGGTACCGTGCGTTATCCACCTGTTTTTGGGTGAGACGCAGGGCAACGGAGATCTCGGAACGGGTGAAGCCCTCGAGCGACAGGGTCAGAACCCTGCTCTCCAGTCCCGTCAGCTCGTTGCGGATACGCTCCACCAGATCGCGGTAGCTCTCGGCATCCATGGCGCACTGCTCGGGATCCGGCTCGGCAGACGGGATATCCTCGGTGACCGAATCGGTCAGCCGATCACAGCACCGCGCCGTGTGCCGCGCCAGCCAGTACAGCCGATTGCGGATACACACCCGTGCATACAAGCCAAAGGTAACATCCTGCGCCGACAGATCGTAGGACTGCGCCGCGGCATAAACCGCCAACGTAATCTCCTGACGAACCTCCGCCGCATCGAAATCGGGGTGAGTCTGCAAAAACGACCGTTCCGATGACTGCATCAGCGGCTCATAGCGGCGGCACAGGGCATCGAATGCACCGACCCTGCCGCTTCTGAAATCGGCAAGACAGCGACGTGTTTCGGTCTCCATATGCACAACCACCGTTTGATTCGCTAAGATCCCGCCACTCGGGCAATCTGACCGCCCGCGTGCTTTCGGGTCCGTCCGACAGGTCACGCCGCATGCACCGCCGCCCCGAACGGGGAAAATTGCGGTTGCCGCTGACGGGATACCGTCCGACTTACCGGGTATATTATACCACGATGCAAAAATGCTTGCTTGCAAGGGCATTTTTGCGAGGCCGTCAA
>CABUHM010000074.1:0-6533 GCA_902491355.1 uncultured Eubacteriales bacterium | reverse complement strand
CACCCTCACCAAACTGCTTCTGCGTTTGTATGAGATCGACCGCGGTCACATCTATCTGCACGGAACCGACATCCGCGACTATCCCCTGCACGACCTGCGCGGCTCGTTCGGCGTTGTGCCGCAGACCCCGTTCGTATTCCACGACACCATCCTGAATAACATCAAGATCACCAACCCCAACGCGACCGACGAGGAACTGCGTTACGCCATGGACACGGCGCGCGTCACCGAATTCGTCAATGAATTTCCGGAGGGCGTGAACACGGTCATCGGCGACGGTGCACAGAGCTTGTCGGGGGGTCAGAAACAGCGTCTTGCCATCGCGCGCGCCATCCTTAAGAAAAGCGAATTCCTGATCTTCGACGAGGCGACCTCGGCACTGGACAACATCTCCGAGCGTCTCATTCAGCGCGCCATGGAGGATCTGATGCAGACCCACACCGTGATCATCATTGCGCACCGCCTTTCCACCATCCGCAACGTGGATCGCATTCTTGTGTTCCGCGACGGCGAGATCGTGCAGGAGGGCAATTACACCGAGCTTTCCTCGGTGTCCGGTCCCTTCCGCGATATGCTGGACATCGCCGACGGCACCGCTTCCGCGCCCGATGTCGCGGTTCTGTGAGCGGCAGGCAAAACCTCCGAGAAACCGTAATCGATATAGGATCGTATGCACCCGCACGGAGCATACGATCCTTTTTTGTCCGCATCTGTATTGCACAGCCTTCCGGCGCCGGGGAGCGGTCAGCCTGCGGCTGACCGCTGTTGCGGCGGCGCGACGCACTCCCGCCTCCGAATCGGTGCAACGCCGCCGCACGACCGTCACGGCACAGCCGTGCCGGTTCCCCGGCGCCGGAAGGCGCGGACGTTCGCTGCACGCCCCGAAAAAGAGCCGCTGACTGCGAACCGCACAGATTTACCGACATACCCTGCCCCGAGACGCATTTTTTCGGCACATTTTCCCTTGACAGATGCCCTGCGGCGTGCTATAATTCCAGTTTGTGTGAAAATATGCAGATTCAAAGATTCTGACAAAAAACGGGGTATGATCTATGGATTCCGCTTCCATTCAATTGTTGTTCAGCGTCGCCGTGGCACTGGCGATGGGACTGCTGATGTCGCGTGCCGCAAAAAAGCTGTCTCTGCCCGCCGTCACGGGGTATCTTGTGGCTGGCATTCTCATCGGTCCGTATTGTCTCGGACGCCTAGGCGTCCCGGGTCTGGGCTTTGTGTCGGCAGAGAGCGTCGCCGCCATGGATATCATGTCGCAGGTGGCACTGGGCTTCATCGCCTTCTCCATCGGTAACGAATTTCGGATCTCTCAGCTCAAAAAGATCGGAAAGCAGGCGACCGTGGTCGCCATTCTTCAGGCGCTTGCCGCCACGGTAGCGGTCGATGTCGCCCTTTATATCCTGCACCTGTTCTTAGGCGAAAAACTGCCCCTGCCCGCCGTGCTGACCCTGGGAGCCATCGCGACCGCCACGGCGCCCGCCGCCACCCTGATGGTGGTGCGGCAGTATAAGGCAAAGGGACCGCTGACCTCCTTCCTCCTGCCCGTGGTCGCACTGGATGACGCGGTGGGTCTTGTGGTGTTCGCCGTGTCCTTCGGCGTGGCAAAGGCGCTCATCGTGGGCGCGGTGGATCTTGTCTCCATTGTGGTGGAGCCGCTTCTCGAAATTATGATGTCCCTGCTTCTCGGCTTTCTTGCGGGACTGCTTTTCACCTTCTGCGAGCGCTTCTTCCATTCCAATTCCAAGCGCCTGTCCCTCTCCATCACCTTTGTGATTCTGACCGTGGCAATCTCCATGCTGAAATTTGAGATCTGCGGCATCACCATAGGCTTCTCCTCCCTGCTCGTGTGCATGATGCTGGGCAGTGTGTTCTGCAATATCTGCGACTTCTCCGAGGAGATCATGGAACGCGCCGACCGTTGGACAGCTCCCCTGTTCATCCTGTTCTTCGTGGTCTCGGGCGCGGAGCTGGAGCTGAGTGCATTTACCGATCCGGCAGTTGTGGGAATCGGGATCCTGTATGTTCTTGCGCGTTCGGCAGGAAAGTATTTCGGCGCGCGCGGCAGTTGTATGCTCATGAAGTGCGATCCCAACGTCACGCATCATCTGGGCATCACGCTGTTTCCGCAGGCGGGCGTTGCACTGGGCATGTCCCTCACCGCCAAGACCGTGCTGGGCGCGGAGGGCGCACTGGTGCGCAACATTGCCCTGTTCGCCGTGATGATCTACGAGCTGGTAGGACCGATGCTGACCAAGAACGCATTGGCGCGCGCGGGCGAGATCTCGCCCAAGGAACTGAAGCCCAAGCGCAAAAACGTCAGGGAATGAGCGTCGCGGCGTAAAAGAACGAGCGGATTTCCCCCGCAAAACGGAGATTCGACGCAAATTCTCTTGCTTTTTTTTGAAAAACGGCATATAATATACGTACCGGAGCAGTCGCGCATGCACTGTTCCGGTACGTAGTATTTTCAACACTTTCCGAAAGGAGAAACCGAAATGATCTCATTGATCCTGCGCTGCGCGATACCGCAAAACGCGTCTGCGACACAAAAACGGCGAATTTACGGCACGGTGTGCGGCATTGCGGGCATTACGTTCAATCTGCTCCTGTTCTGTGCCAAGCTGATCGTGGGAACACTCAGCGCATCCATCGCCGTCACGGCGGACGCATTCAATAACCTGTCGGACGCGACCTCCTCCGCCGTCACCCTGTTCGGCTTTCTTTTGGCGTCCCGCCGCGCCGACCGCGAGCATCCCTTCGGACACGGACGCATCGAATATCTTTCCGGCATTTTCATCTCGGTGCTTATTATATATGTAGGGATCGAGCTTCTGCGCTCGTCTGCGGAAAAGATATTCCACCCCGAGGAGACCGTGTTCCACCCCGCCGTGGTCATTGTATTGATCCTGTCGGTCTGTGTCAAGCTATACATGGCATTCTATAATCGGGCATGTGGAAAACAGATCCACTCGGAGACCCTGACAGCCGCATGCCGCGACAGCCTCAGCGACTGCATCTCCACTCTTGCCGTTCTGGCAGGCGCGACGGTGAGCGCCCTCACGGGTCTTGCACTTGACGGATATCTCGGCGCCGCCGTTTCTCTGCTCATCCTCTACACGGGCATCCGCTCGGTGATAGACACCGCAAGCCCGCTTCTCGGACGAGCGCCCGATCCCAAATTCGTTGCGGAGATCGAGCGCATCGTCTCGGAAAATCCCGAAACGCGCGGATACCACGACCTTGTGGTGCACGACTACGGTCCCGCCAAGGTGTTCGTCTCCCTGCACATGGAGGTGGACGGCTCCCGCGATATCTACGAACTGCACGACGCCGTGGACTCCACCGAGCATCGCATCGCGCACGAACTGCACTGCGAGGCGGTGATCCATATGGACCCCATCGACGTACATAACCCCGTCATTCGGGTACTTTACGGACAGGTGCACGTTCTGGCGGACGAGATCTGTCCGCAAGCCAAAATCCACGATTTCCGCATGGTTCCGGGCACAACGCACACCAACCTGATCTTCGATCTGGTGCTGCCCGCCGCCCTCTTCCCCAAAAGTCGGGAGATCACCGACGAGCTTCGTCGGCGGGTGCGACAGCTCGACGGTAACTACTACGCCGTGATCCATGCTGAGATTTCCTATGCAGAATAAGGGTTATGACAAAAAAACATAAGCACATTTCTTGACAAGACCCTGCGGCGGTGCTATAATGTCATCAATCATTTTGGGGAAAGGCATGCGTCTTGTCCGAAAAGTGGGATTTCAGTGGAAAAAGAGGTTTTTTTATGGATGAGAATAAGGTTGCGGAAAAGCGGTGGCGCGTCCGCGTCCTGACGGTTGCCGGAATTCTTCTCGTCGCAATCATTGCAGGGCTGATCCTTGTGGGCAGCTCGGGGGAACGCGAGGAGACCATCACCGAGACCATGAAGGACGGCGTCCTGCACGAAGCGAATAAGATCAGCCTTTTCGGACTTGAGGTCAATCCGGGCTTCCTCTCCGCACTGATCGTATCGGGCGTTCTGCTGACGGCGGCGATCATCATTCGGATCTTTGTGATCCCGCGCTTCCGAACGGTGCCCGGCAGATTCCAGTTGGCTTTGGAGACCCTTGTGGGCTATTTCGACGGTCTGGCAGGCTCTCACAGCCACGAGCACAAGAATTTCGTGGGCGGCTATGTGTTTTCCGCCGGCGTGTATGTGTTTGTGGGAACGGTGTTTGAGCTGTTCGGCGTTCCGGCAGTCACCTCAAAGGGCTTGCCTATTTCATTGCCCGCTCCCCTTGCGGACATCAACGGCGCCATCGCCATGGGCGTGCTTTCCTATCTGGTTATTTTGGGTGCGGGACTCATCTTCAACGGCGGACGCGGCGTGCTCGGAGTCTTAAAGGACTTCTCTCTGCCCGTCTCCATGAGCTTCCGTCTTTTCGGTGCACTGCTTTCCGGTCTGCTTGTCACAGAGCTTGTATATTATTACGTCAGTCTGAGCTACGTTCTGCCCGTTGTGGTGGGTGTCCTCTTCACCCTGCTCCATGCACTGGTGCAGACCTACGTGCTGACCATGCTGGTCGCCACCTTCTACGGGGAGGCGGCGGAAACCAAGCCCAAAAAGGCAAAAAAGCCGAAAGCCAAAAAAGCAAAAAAAGCAGAAGCCGACGCCGCACAGGCGTAACCCCCGCATTTCGTTCGGGTGCTCTGCCGCACCCGCCGAATCATCCGTATACGCACATATTTTTTATAATTCAAAAAAACAGGAGATTGTCACAATGAAAAAGATGAATCTGATTCTCATGAGCATTCTGGTTTTGTCCATGCTGCTTGCCTTTGCCGTTCCCGCATTTGCAGAAGCCGCTCCCGCCTCCGACGGCACATCGGCGCAGACCGAAGAAGCAGTAGCCGAAGAAACCGATAACAGCTCTTCCTCCAAGGCATGGGCGGCAGGCATCGCCGTGGGTATTGCGGCGGCTGTGGGTGCAATCTCCATGGGCATCGCCGTATCCAAGTCCTCCGAGAGCATAGCGCGTCAGCCCGAGGCGGCAGGCAAGATCAACTCCGCTATGATGATGGGTCTGGTGTTCATCGAGACCGCTATCATTTACGCCCTGATCGTCGCCATCCTGATCATATTCGTGCTGTAAGACATGCTCCGCACCGGGAGACGACCGCAGTCCGTCTGCACTCCCGAAACATTACGTTCGGATATATCGAAGAAAGGATACACTTATGCCGCTGAATATTGATTTACAGCAGATTCTACTGCATTTGCTGAATTTTGTCATACTGGCAACCGGCTTGTCCCTGCTTCTCTTCCGTCCGGTGCGCCGCTTCATAGAACAGCGCAAAAAGGACTTTGAGGATCGGGAAGCCAAGATCGCGCAGGATCGCGAGGAAAACGAGACCCTCCGTCAGCAGTATGAAGAAAAACTGAAGCAGGCGGATCAAGAGATCCGCGAACTGCAGGAGAAGGAAGAAGCCCGCTTAGCCGACGATTACCGCGCCTCCATGGCATCTGCCAACCGGAAGGCAAGCGCCATCCTGCTTGCCGCCGAGGAGGAAGCAGAAGCCCGTAAGGGGCATATTCTGGAGAGCGCGCAGACCGAGATCGGCGAGCTGGTGGTCAGTGCCACCGAAAAGCTCCTTTGCGAGACCGCCGCGCCCGAACGGGATTCGGCGTTGTATGACGCCTTTTTGAAGGTGACAAAGAAGCACCGGACCGAAGAAAATGAGGATCACAAAGCATGAGTACCGATCGTGGAACCGAAAAACTGCGGGCGGAGATCGTATGCGTCAATCCGCCGAGCGAGGAACAGCTGGCGGGTATCCGTGATTTCCTCCTGACGCAGTATCAGGCGCAGGACGCGGAGATCCGAATCACGGTAGACCCGTCCGTTGTGGGCGGCTTCCGCCTGTTTGTGGACGACGACAACTACGACTGGAGTAACCTCGGGCGTATCCGTCAGCTCCGCAAATCCATTCACGCCATTCAGAAGGAACACGATCCCGACGGGATCATTTCCCTCCTGCGCACCGACATCGCGGAATTCAATCTGCATGCGGGACATCAGGAGGTGGGCACCGTGCTGTCGGTCGGCGACGGCATCGCCGTGATTGACGGTCTGTATCAAGTCGCATACGGCGAGATCGTGCTGTTCGACTGCGGCATCAAGGGTATGGTGCAGGACATCCGTGCGGATCGCACGACCGGCATCATCCTGTTCGGACCGGACGACGAAATCGGCGAGGGCATGCGCGTGGTACGCACCCGCCGAACCGCAGGTATCCCCATCAGCAGTAAAATTTTGGGACGGGTCATCGACCCCTTGGGCAAGCCCATCGACGATCAGGGAGAGATCGGCGCCAAGCAGTATTTCCCCATCGAGCGTCCCGCCCCCGGCATCATCGACCGCAAATCGGTGTGCGTTCCCATGGAAACGGGTATCCTTGCCATCGATTCCATGTTCCCCATCGGGCGCGGTCAGCGTGAGCTGATCATCGGCGACCGTCATACGGGCAAAACC
>CABUHM010000073.1:0-6542 GCA_902491355.1 uncultured Eubacteriales bacterium | reverse complement strand
TTCCCCGCACAAACGCCCGCTTTTCCGCAATCGCCCATTCGTAGAAAAAGACCCTCCCTCAGACCATCTCAAAAAGTTTTGGAGATTCCAAAGGGACTTTCCAAAAGTCCTTTTGGCGGGGTTCGGGGCGGCGCCCCGCGCGTCCTCTCGTCCCTCAGTGCGTGTCGTACCAGGTGGCGCCGACGTGAACGTCGGCGGTGAGGGGAACGGAGAAGTCGGTGGCGCTTTCCATTTCGCGCTTGAGGATGTCGGCGGCGGCGCTTGCCTGATCCTGACGAACCTCGACGATCAGCTCGTCGTGGATCTGAAGAATGAGACGGGCATCAAGATCGCTCTGACGGAGCGCGCGATCCACGGCGAGCATGGCGAGCTTGATCACGTCGGCGGCGGTGCCCTGAATGGGACTGTTCATGGCGACGCGTTCGCCGAACGCCACAAGGGTCTTTTTGGTGGAGGACAGCTCGGGAATCTCGCGGCGCCTGCCGAAGAGGGTGGAAACGAAGCCGTCGCGGTGCGCCTGCTCCACCACGGCGGAGAGATACTCGTACACCTTGGGATAGCGGGCGAAGTAGCTTTGGATATAGCGGGCGGCTTCGGCTTTTGTGACGCCGATATCCTGCGCCAGGGAAAAATCGCTGATGCCGTAGACGATGCCGAAATTGACCGCCTTTGCGGACTTGCGCATTTCGGGCGTGACCTGATCCTGCGGAACGCCGAACACCTGAGAGGCGGTCACGGTGTGAATGTCGATGCCTTCACGGAAGGCGCGGATCATGGTCTCGTCTCCGGAAATGTGGGCAAGCAGACGCAGTTCGATCTGCGAATAGTCGGCATCGACCAGGAGGTAGCCGGGCGCGGCGCAGAAGAAGCGGCGCATTTCGCGTCCCAGTTGGGTGCGGACGGGAATGTTTTGCAGATTCGGCTCGGTGGAGGACAGTCTACCGGTCGCGGTGACGGTCTGATGGAAGGAGGTGTGCACCCGTCCCATGTCGTCTGCCTCCCGCAGAAGCCCGTCCACATAGGTGCTTTTCAGCTTGACCACGCGGCGGTAATCGAGAATGAGATCTATGATGGGGTGATAGGGACGCAGTTTTTCCAGAACCTCGGCATTGGTGGAGTAGCCTGTCTTGGTCTTTTTGACGGCGGGAAGCCCCAGCGTCTCGAACAGAACCTCGCCGAGCTGACGGGGAGAATTGATGTTGAAGGGCTTTGTGGCGTGAAAATAGATCTGCTCGGCACATTGACGGGCAGTCTCGTCGAGCTGTTCGCCGAATCGGCGCAGACCCTCGGGATAGATGAGGAAGCCGCATTTTTCCATGTCCGCCAATACGAAAGCCAGCGGAAGCTCGATGCGGCGGAGCAGGGAAGCCTGATTGGTCTCGTCCAGCTTGGCTTGCAGGACGGGAGCAAGGCGGGAAAAAGCGGTGACTGCGGCGTCGTCGCCTGCGGACAGGGAAGTGCCGAGATAGGTGACGCACAGACGGTCGGGCGCATAGTCGGCGGCAGACGGCGCAAGGAGATATGCGGCAAGGGACAGGTCGAATTCGATCTGTTCACGGATGCCCGTCTGCCGGTAAAACGCTTTTGCATCGTGTACGCACAGGCGAAGGGCGGGCGGAACGGCGGACACATGATATACCTGCGCGCCGTCGCACAGAAGAAAATCGGAGCCTGTGTACAGGGCGGCATAGAGCGGCTCTGCGGGAAGCGCCTGCGCCTGTTCATCGGTGAGAGACGAAACGGGGAGGATCTGTTCGGGCGCGGGGTCTGCCTCCAAGCCGAGACGCTTGACCAGTGCCGAAAATTCAAGCCGCGTGCACAGCTCGTACAGCTCGGCGCGGTCGATGCCGTGGTATGCGCAGTCCTCGACCGAGGACGGAACGGGCGCGTCGGTGCAGATCTGTGCCAAGGTGCGGGAGAGCAGGGCGCTTTCGTGTCCCGCCTCCAATTTTGCGCGAACGGACGGTCCTACGGGCAGTGCGGCAAGGTCTGCGTATACGTTTTCCAGGGTTCCCATTTGGGAAATCAGCTTTAAGGCGGTCTTTTCGCCCACGCCCGCAACGCCCGGGATGTTGTCGGACGAATCGCCCATGAGCGCCTTCACGTCCACAAACTGCTCGGGACGGATGCCGTATTTTTCCGAAAAGGCGCGGCGATCCATGGTCACGGTCTCGGTGTTGGTGGCAAGCAGGACGCATGTGGTGTCCGAGATCAACTGAAGGGAGTCGCGGTCGCCCGTCAGGATACAGCATTCCGCGCCCGATTCCTCGGCACGGCGTGCCATAGTGCCCAGAATGTCGTCCGCCTCATAGCCGGCAAGGGTCAACTCGGTCAGCCCCAGCGCGTGCGCGCACTTTTTTGCCCACGGCATTTGCGCCGCAAGCTCGTCCGGCATGCCGTGGCGGTTCGCCTTGTAGCCGTCGTACAGTTTGTGGCGGAAGGTCGGCTCCCGCAGGTCATAGGCAATGGCGGCGTAGTCCGGATTAACGGCGGTCAGGTGGCGGTGCAGAATGGTGAGGAAGCCGTAGACTGCGTTTGTGGGAAGCCCGTCCCGCGTGGTGAGCGGACGGACACCGAAAAAGGCGCGGTTCACGATGCTGTTGCCGTCGATGATGAGCAGTTTTTTGGGCATAATGCAAAATTCCTTCCGGTTTGAGATCATTTTCGGGGGTTTTGGCGGGTTCCGACGATTGAAATTCACGGGAAATGCCGGAACGCTCTTGATTTTGTGCATGCAGTTGTTGTATAATAGCATTACCGCAGAATGCGGATTTCTTACAGGAAAGGAGGAATCGGATCTGTTTCGTTTTCTGAAAAAGAACAAACAGCCTACAAAGCCACGCGCCATCGCCTTTGTAGATTATGAGCACTGGTACATTTCTTATGACAAAATGCTGCATCGGAAGCCCGATCTGCGCGAATGGCAGAAAATGCTTGCCGAACAGTACGACATGGCGGAAATTTTGTTTTTTGCGGATTTTTCCAACCCCGCCCTGCGCGCGGAGATCCCGCGGATCCGTGAGATCTCAAGCTCGATTATCGAAACGCAGAATGCGTCTCCGTATCATCGCAAGGACTATACGGACTTTATCATGCTCGACCATATTTACCAGAGAGCCATGTTCGCACAGGACATCCCCGTTTTCATTATTTTTTCCGGCGACGGGCATTTCAGCTCGGCGGCCTCGTTTTTGGTCAACCGTTGCAAAAAGACCGTGGGCGTGTACGGCGTGCGGGAGTGCCTGAGCGCACAGCTTCGCAATACGGCGTCTTATGCCGTGGAGCTACCCGCCGTGTCGGACGGTTTTTCGGATTATTACCAGTACATATTCCGAAATCTGAAATATCTTGAGTTGAAGCAGGACAAAAAACAGGTGCAGTATCCCACGTTTTGGGGCACTGTGGACGCGGTGAGCAATCACTACCATGTGGACAAACAGATGACAGCCGACGCAATGCGGCGTCTTTTGGAAAACCGCTACCTGTATCAGGTGGATACCGTTTTGCCCAATAACAGACGCAATACCTCGCCCGATGCACCCGCTACGGTGACCATCAAGCGGCTTTGCGTGGACTGGAAACGGGTCATGCGTGACAATCTTTACGATCCCACGGTATGACGCGAGCCTCGCAGACGGCATCGCACCGTCCCTGCGAGAAATTTCGGAATTTTCATCATTCTGCGGATCCGACGCGGCTCCCGTATCAATCGGTAGAGCCACTCCAGTCCCAGTCGGATGAAAATTTGCGGAGCGCGGCGCACCCTGCCTGCAAATACATCCAGGGTGCCGCCGAAGCCTCCGGTCAGGCGGACGCCGGTCAGCTCTTTCCGGTGTGCAGCGATCCACAGCTCCTGCTTGGGTACGCCGAGGCACACCAAAAGCAGATCGGCGCCGCTTTCGTTTATTTTCTGTATGACGGGACGGTCGTCGGTGAAGTAGCCGTCGTGCACGCCGCATATGTGCAGTCCGATATATTGTTTCTCCAGCGCGGCGGCGGCTTCCTCGGCAACGCCCGGCTTTCCGCCCAAAAGAAACACGCCGTAGCCTGTCTGCGCACAGTAGGCGATCAGCTCACGGCACAGATCGATGCCTGCAACCTTTCCCGCAGTCAGCGGAGTTCCGAGGATGCGGGCGGCGGCAATGACCCCGATCCCGTCGGGGATGATCAGGTCGGCGTCGTTGTACACATCAAGATATTCGGGGTGCTCCTGACACATCTGCGCGATCTCTGCGTTCGGGGTGTGGATTACCGACACGCCGTCGGTTTCCAGCATGGCGCGGCAACGGGCAACCGCCTCCCCGAGGCTGACCGAGTCGAACCGTATTCCTCGTACCGTAATCTGCCCTGCCATGAAAATGAACTCCCCCGCACTGCGCGTGACCGCAGTTTCGAATTTTACTCTTTTACAGTATACCACAATTTGCCGCAAATTGCAAGAGACGCGGCACGGAGGCATAAAATATGAAGCATATCGACCTATACACCGACGGCGCGTGCAGCGGAAATCCGGGCGCCGGAGGCTACGGCGTTGTTTTGGTTTATAACGGCAGGGAAAAGGAGCTTTCGGGCGGCGATCCCGCCACCACCAACAACCGCATGGAGATGACCGCCGTGATCGTGGGTCTGCGCGCACTGCGGGAACCGTGTGAGGTGGATCTGTACAGCGATTCCAAATATGTGATCGACGCGCTCAAGCTGGGCTGGGCGAAGGCGTGGCGGGCGCGCGGCTGGGTGAAGTCCGATCGCCGTCCCGCCTTGAATTCTGATCTTTGGGAGGAGCTTTTGCAGTTGACTGAGCGGCATCGGGTCACGTGTCACTGGGTGCGCGGGCATGCGGGGCATCCGTACAACGAACGGTGCGACCGTCTTGCCGTCGCCGCCATTGCCGCCGCGCGGGAGGGCGCAAAATGAACCGCCGTCCCGCCTGTGCCGAGCCGACCTCCGTATATGCTTCTTCTGTATCCGCTCCGTCCGATCCCGCGTTCCCGCCGATCTATGCCGATGCCGCCGCCGCCGTCCCGCCGTATGATGCCGCTATGCGGGAATTCGACCGCGTTTCCCGCGAATTTTGGCAGAATCCGTCGTCCCGCACGGGCGGCGGAAAGCGCGCTGCCGCCTGTCTGGCACGCGCGCGGGAGGAATGCGCCGCTCTGCTCGGATGCCATGCCGACGAACTGTTCTTTACGTCGGGCGGCACCGAGGGCATCAACTGGGCGATCCGCGCCGCGCTATCCATCGGTCAGGGGAAATTGGTCACGTCCGCCATGGAGCATCCCGCGTCCGCACACTGCGCCGAGCGGGAGTCGGCTCTCGGCAGGCAGGTGGTCTTTCTCTCTCCCGAGGAAAGCGGTCGGATCTCTCCACACGCTGTGGAAAACGAGCTTGCCGCCCGCAACACCGCTCTGCTTTCCGTGATGGCAGCGAACAATGAGACGGGCGTGCTTCAGCCTGTGGAGGAGCTGAGCGCGCTTGCCGCGCATTACGGCACGCTGTTTTTCTCGGACGGCGTTCAGCTTCCCGGCTCGGTTCCCGTCTCCCCTCGGGCGCTCGGCTGTGATATGATGGCGTTTTCCGGTCACAAGTTCGGCGCGCCGCGCGGATGCGGTCTGCTCTTCGTCCGCCGCGGTACGCCTCTCCCGCCCCTCCTTCTCGGCGGCGGGCAGGAGAACGGAAAACGTGCCGGTACGCAGAATGTCGCCGCCGCCGCGTCTATGGCGGTCGCCCTGCGGGAGTCCTTTGCCGCGTGCGCCGCGCAGGAGTCGCTTTCCGCGCTCCGCGACCGTTTCGAGCGCGAAATGCTCCGCGCCTTTCCCCATGCCTGTCGCATCTACGGCGCGGGCGCGCCCCGTCTGCCCGGCTTTTCCTGCCTCTCATTTGACGGTGTTCTCGGGGAGGCGCTCACCCTTCTGCTTGATCTGAACGGGATCAGCGTTTCGGTCGGCTCTGCCTGCCGTCTCGGCGGCACCGCGCCTTCCCCTGTCCTGCTTTCTATGGGCGTCCCCGCCTCCGACGCCCTCGGTGCTGTCCGCTTTTCTTTTTCTTACCGCAACACCCCGTCCGAGCTTGACTCCCTCGTCTCCCGTCTCCCCGCCCTTGTCTCCCGTCTCCGCTCTCTTACGTAGGGAAGCGGGGGATGTGCAGGGGACGCGCGGGGAGTTACGCGGGGCGCCGCCCCGGACCCCGGTCAAGACCCTTTTGGGAAAGGGTCTTGACAATCCCCAAAACCTTTTAATAGTACCATGTTATGCTCAAAACTTTACGCGATCAGATTTTTACACGTTACAACGCCCTTATACGCGGTGTAATTTTCCTTTTCGTTAATGGGATTATGATAATATATTTTTAGTCTTTACATCGTACTACAACGCACATAGCAAACAAACCGTTAAAACGAGCACATTTTCGAGTGATTTATTGTCTCCATGCACCGATTTACCCCGATTTTACGCACTGACCTCACCATGGTTTTGTAGGGGCGACCGGTGTGTCAAGAGTAACCTTGTAAACAATGTGTGCAAGGACCTTGTATACACATTCGG
>CABUHM010000072.1:0-6629 GCA_902491355.1 uncultured Eubacteriales bacterium | reverse complement strand
CCGATGCCGTATCGTCCCAGAGGCGGATCTGCGTGCCCGCGCGGCTTGTCGTCAGTCGGATGGCGCGCACCGTGACCGAGCGGAGCGGACGTTCCCATTGATACGAACTACAAAACAGTGCATAAGCCGTCCGCGCCAGCGTCAGTGCGCTGTCGGTGGGGACGGAAAGCTGACATTGCCACATCTTCCATCCCAGCGCGTTGTCCCGCACGGCGACCTCCACGCCCTGTGCGTACTGCCCGCACACCTTTAATTTGTGTCCGATATCCTGCACCAGCGCAAGCATGGTTCGCCACACACCGTCCGCATCGGTCAGGTCGGTGGGCGTGGTGGTGCCGTGCCCCACCGATTTTGCGGGAACGGTATCGTCTGCCCGCAGAACAGGCGAACAGTCCAAGCCGTTGGCGTAGCGCCACAGGCAGGAGCCGCTTTTGCCGAACATGGTGACAAGGTAGGTCTCCGGAAGAAGGGCTAACTGCCCGATGGTGTGTATGCCGAGCGCAGACAGCCGCTTTCCCGTGGCGCGTCCCACGCCGAGCAGATCGGTTGCGGGAAGTCCCCATATCTTTTCGCGGAAGCTCTCCTGCGGGATCACGGTTACGGCATCCGGCTTTTTCATATCGCTTCCCAGCTTTGCAAACACCTTATTGAAGGACACCCCCACCGACACGGTCAGCCCAAGCTCGCGCGTCACCCGTTTTCGGATCTCATGTGCGAGCTCCTCGCCGCTTCCCAGAATCCCCGAGCCGCTGACATCGAGCCAGCATTCGTCCAGACCGAACGGCTCGATCTGATCGGTATAGTCCCGATATATGCGCCGTGCCAGCGAAGAATACCGCATATATGCCTCAAACGTGGGCGGCACGATGACCAGATCCCTGCACTTTGCCGTAGCTTGCCACAGGGCTTCGCCCGTTTTTACGCCCTTTGCCTTTGCCGCCTCGTTTTTTGCCAATATGATGCCGTGCCGCTCCACCGCGATCGGCTTGCCCCGCAGCTCCGGATGGAGACTGCATTCCACCGATGCATAAAAGTTGTTCATGTCCACATGTAAAATCGTGCGTTTCACGGCAGGCTTCCTTTCAAAAAAGTGAAAAAGGGGATTGACAACCGCACAGTTCGATTGTATAATTAACACATCCGAAGTGTACTTTCACCTGTATTATACACATTCAAAGTGCGTTTGTCAAGCGAATTTGCACATTTCAAATGTGTAAATATTGTCAGGAAGAGCAGAGAAAGGAAATCGACCATGACCTTTGGCGAAAAAATAAAGCAGGAACGTCTGAAGCGCGGCATGGATCAGAAGCATTTTGCCGCACTGATCGGGGTGTCGTTCCGCACGGTGCAGAATTACGAAACGAAAAACGTCCTGCCGCGCACGCGGGACGCATACCGCAAAATTGCCGCCGCGCTCGGCGTCAATGTGAATTATCTCCTTTCGGACGATGAGGAATTTCTGCTCACGGCAAAGGAGCAGTTCGGCGCGCGCGGAAAGCGTGATGCAGAGCAACTGATGCAGGATGCGGGCGCGCTGTTTGCGGGCGGCGAGCTGGCGGAGGAGGACATGGACGCCATGATGCTTGCCCTCCAGCAAATGTACATCGACGCCAAAACGCGCAATCGCGCAAAATACACACCGGAAAAATTCCGTCAGGACAAAAAGAGCACCGGTACGGGGGACTGATATGAAGCAATACGACAGTCCCGTCGCGGCGGCAGACGCATTGTACCGCAGTTACCGCACCCGCGACCCCGACCGTTTGGCACGTAAATTGGACATCACGGTGTACGAGGTCGATTTCAAGCATCAGAAGGGCGCATACAAATACTATGCCCGCAACGCTTATATTTTTCTCCGTCGGGATCTTGACCCCGTGATGCGATCCATTGTCCTGTTCCACGAGATCGGTCATCACGTCATGCACCGCAGGGAAGCCGTACAGCGCGGCGGTTTTCGTGAATTCACCATCTTTGATATGCAAAGCTCCCGCATGGAGTACGAAGCGAATGTGTTTGCGGCGCAAATGATGCTTCCCGATGACGAAGTGCTCGAATATATCGAGGGCGGTTACGATTCCGCCGCCATCGCCCGCGCCATGCATTCCGACATCAATCTTGTGGCGCTCAAGGTCGCGGAGCTGAATACCCGTGGGTTTCGGTTTCGCGCTCTTGCAAGTCAAAACCGATTTCTGAAATGAATGCGGTTTCCCGCTGGAATCTGCACAGACTTCGCGCCCCGCGTCGGGGCGCGCGCGGTTTACCGCGCGCGAACGGGAATCGGCGGGAGTGATACGAAATCGACCGTTCAGACGAAATCCGCCGCCGATCCCCGTCCGTGCCGCCTGCCTGCGGCAGACGGCACCCGACGCGGGGCTTCGTATGTACCTCAGACCCGCATTTTCGCAGAGCCGAAGAGGCGGGCGACCACTGGTCGCCCGCTCCCCATCTGTTGCACAGACAAAGCCAAGACATCCTGCCGGCGGCACTGCCGATTCACGGTCGGGACGGGTGAGAACAGGTCTTTTGCGACACCGTTCCGCCGCTTCAGATCTTTACGCAGAGGATATCCCGATACTTGCGGTAGAACGGTTCCCACGCATCGGCATCAATGGCATCGCGGATGCGCGCCATCAGCTCATTGTAGAAATAGAGGCTGTGCATGACCGCAAGACGCATGCCCAGGGTTTCCTTCGCCTTGAAGAGGTGACGGATATACGCCTTGGAATAATGGCGGCACACGGGGCAGTTGCAGTCGGGGTCGATGGGGGAATCGTCCAAGATATACTTTTCGTTGAGAAGATTGAGCCTGCCCTTCCAGGTAAAGACATTGCCGTGACGGGCATTGCGGGAGGGCATCACGCAGTCGAAGAAGTCCACACCGAGGTTCACTGCCTCGAGAATGTTCACGGGGGTGCCCACGCCCATGAGGTAGCGCGGACGGTCGGCGGGCATGTGCGGCTCCACCGCGTCGATGATGCGGTACATTTCGTCCGCTTCCTCGCCCACGGCAAGACCGCCGATGGCGTATCCGTCAAGATCCAGCTCGGCAATTCTGTCCATGTGGGATACGCGCAGATCCTCATAGGTGCCGCCCTGATTGATGCCGAAGAGAAGCTGATTGCGGTTGATGGTTTCGGAAAGGCTGTTCAGACGCGCCATTTCGTCCTTACAACGCTGTAACCAGCGGAAGGTGCGGTCGCAGGAATTCTTGACGTAGTTATACGGCGAAGGATTCTCGATGCATTCGTCGAACGCCATGGCAATGGTGGAGGCGAGATGGGACTGGATGCGCATGCTCTCCTCGGGACCCATAAAAATGCGTCTGCCGTCCACATGGGACTGGAAGTATACGCCTTCCTCCCGAATGCGGCGCAGTTTGGCAAGGGAAAACACCTGGAATCCGCCGCTGTCGGTGAGGATGGGACGATCCCAGTTGAAGAACTTATGCAGACCGCCCAGTTGGTAAATCACGCCGTCGCCGGGACGGATGTGCAGATGGTACGTGTTGGACAGCTCGACCTGACAGTTCAGATCGTAGAGATCCATGGTGGAGATACCGCCCTTGATGGCGGCACTGGTGCCCACATTCATGAAAACAGGCGTTTCAATGGTGCCGTGTACGGTCTCGAACCGTCCGCGGCGGGCGCGTCCTTCTTTTTTGAGAAGCGTAAATTTTGCCATAATATCGGATTTCCTTCTGTTCAGATTCTGTAAAAAACGGGGTATCGTAAACGGAGCTCGCAGGGATCAGCCGATGCGCTCAGATGCGCTTGAATTGCTTTTCGATCTCGTGTCGGGAAAGCTCAAACAGCACGGGTCTGCCGTGCGGGCAGAAGCGGATGTCGGGGAATTCCACCAGCTTTTGGCAGATCCAGCGGATGGTATCGTCGCTGTCCTGCCGTCCCGCCTTGACCGCCGCCTTGCACGACGCCTGATACAGCGCCTCTTCAAACGCGGCTTCCCGCGCGACCGCAACGCTTCCCGTACCCGATGCCAGTTGACCGGCAATGGTGGTGAGAAGGATCTGCGGCGCCTGCTCCTCCAAGCCGAACGGGACGGCGTTGATGAACGCCGTGTGTCGGTCATAGTCCACGGAGAAGCCGAAGCCCGTGGATTCCAGCTCCGCACGGTAGTTCTCGAGCGCTTCCAGTTCTTCTGCGGTCATGGTCGCCTCATAGGGGACCAAGAGCATTTGGGAGGCGGGGGTGCGCTTTGCGCGGTTGGACTTCATTTCTTCAAATATGATGCGTTCGTGTGCGGCATGCTTGTCCACAATGAGGACGCTCTCGCCGATCTCTACGATGATATAGGTCTGAAACGCCACGCCGAGAATATTGTAACGGCGGAACGGGTCCTGTACCGCAGACGGATTTGCGCCGACGCCTGCGGCAGAAGTTGCGGCAGGAGAGGACGCGGGTGCGGGGGACGTTGCGGACGGCTCGACGGCTTCCTCGGGCGGCGTCTCATCGCGGGAAAAGGAAACGCCGGATTTCTGCAAGCCCGCAAGGAGAAGGGCGGTCATTTCGGAAAAACCGGAGTCCGCAGGCTTTTCCGGCTCGATCTTTTGCGGCGGCGCGGGTGCATCCCGTTCCGTGACTGCGGGCGGCTCCTGCGGGGACGGCGCATCGGGTGCGGGGGTGTGCGCAGGCGGGGGAGGCGCGGGCGTTCCGTATGTAATTTTGGGAACGGACAGAGGCAGATCGCCCGTCGGCAGGCTGTCCTGCTCTATGGGGATCGTCGGTGTGACGGGAGCGGGCGTCGGCGCGGGCGCGGAAACGTCGGTCAGCGCGGGCTTCAGCATGTCTCCCTCGCGCTCCTTCTGCTCCTTTTTCAGGAAGCGATCCTCCACGGGCACAAAGGCGGTGCGGAGATCCTCTCCGCGCTTCATGAGGGCGGATTCCCCGCCGAGCTTCATTTCGGGGTTGGTCATCTGCGCCACCAGAGTATTGCGCACGGCGCAGTATACGGCGTCAAAGACCACTCTTTCGTTGGAGAATTTCACCTCGAGCTTTGTGGGGTGCACATTCACGTCCACAAGCGCGGGATGAATGCGGATATTGAGCACACAGCAGGGGAATTTCTCGGTGAAGAGATAGGAGCGGAACGCCTGCTCCAGTGCGGCGGATGCGGTGTTGCATTTGACGTATCTGCCGTTGATGAAGAAGTTTTCCAGATTGCGGTTGCCGCGCACATTGTCGGGTCTGCCGATGAAGCCTTGTATCGAGATGCCGTCGGTCATAAAGTCAACGGGCATCAGCTTTTTTACAAATTCACGCCCCATGATGGCGTAAACGGCGCTGGACAGCTTGCCGTCGCCCACGGTGGTGAACCGCACATTGCCGTCCGAGAGAAAGCGGAAGGCGACGTCCGGACGGGAAAGCGCCAGCTTTTCCACCACGGCGGCGACGGCGTTTGCCTCGGTCTGATCCTTTTTCAGGAATTTGCGCCGCGCGGGAACGTTGGCAAACAGCTCCTCCACAATGACCGTGGTGCCCTTCTGACAGCCGCAGTCCGAAATGTCGGGCGATTTCCCGCCGTAGCTCTCCAGAAGCGTTCCGGTCTTGCCGTCCGCCGTGCGCGTCATGATGCGCAGATGGGAGACCGACGCGATGGCGGCAAGCGCTTCGCCGCGAAAGCCGAGGGTCAGAATGCCGTCAAGATCTGCGGCGGTCTGAATTTTACTGGTCGCATGGCGCAGAATGGAGACTGCGACGTCGTCCCGCTCCATGCCGCGTCCGTCGTCGGTCACGCGGATGAGGGAAATGCCGCCGTTTTTAATTTCCACCGTCACCGATTTCGCACCGGCATCGATGGCGTTTTCCAAAAGCTCTTTGACGGCGGAGGCGGGACGATCCACCACCTCGCCCGCCGCAATGAGGTTGGCAACCGAAAAATCAAGTACATGGATGGCGCCCATACGGCATTTTCCTCCTTATTTTCGTTAGGGCTTTACTGCATAATTCCGATGGTGCAATTGTGCGGTGAAGCCTTATGTTCTTTTCGTGTTTATGCATATGTTTTGGGAATATGGCGGTTCTTTCCGAATGAAAAGCGGAATTCCCGCCGCGCGGGGCGTATGCCCCCGTTTTTTGTATTATGTTATGCCTCAGCGCGCTTTTTGAGGTCGTACAGAACGTCGAGCGCTTCGCGGGGGGAGAGGGAATCCACGTCCAGGGAACGCAGTTTTTCCCGCAGTTCGTCCGCCGAAAGCTCCGAAAACGTGACGGCGATCGGTTCGTCGCTCTCCCTCCCCTCTGCGGGGGCGGGGGCGATGATGGCGTCGCTCTTGGCTTCGAGAGAAGCCAGCACCTGACGCGCGCGGCGGATGACGTCGTTCGGGACGCCTGCCAGCTTTGCCACCTCGATGCCGAAGCTGTCGTCCGCCGAGCCGCGCAGGATCTTGCGCAGGAAGATGATATCGTCGCCGCGCTTGCGTGCCGAGATGTAATAATTCACGATGCCCGGGTGATCCTGCGCCATGGCGGTCAGCTCGTGGTAGTGGGTGGCAAACAGGGTCTTTGCCCCGATCTTTTTGCCGATGGAATATTCCGCCACCGCCTGAGCTAAGGACATGCCGTCAAAGGTGCTGGTGCCGCGTCCGATCTCGTCGTAAATAATGAGGGAAC
>CABUHM010000071.1:0-6695 GCA_902491355.1 uncultured Eubacteriales bacterium | reverse complement strand
GCAAATTCTTTTCTTAGTTCTTTCACAGTTTTATCCTTCCAAGGCATTTTTCGTCCTCCGTTTGTTGACGTTTTTTGCCTTTATTATACCATAAAACTGTATACAATCTCCTTGCACAACCTGTATACTATCTTACTACACTGTACACAGTGGTCGCCCGCTTCCCATTCTTTTGGCGAACATAATCAAGACGTACTTTTTCCCGTCCGACGCAGGACGCAAAGCCTATGGAAACTCTGCGAGAAACGCAGACCGGCTCAGCGCTTTTTCTTGTGTCGGAGCAGGGTATTGACCACATCATAGATGCGGTCCCTTCCGTCCCGATCCAGAGAATTGATCCGCGCAGAAATTGCTGAGGTGTCGGCATACGGCTGTACATGCAACACGTCGGCAAGCAATAAGTCCGACGTTACCTCAAGCGTATTTGCAATGCGCACAAAGGTTTCGAGTTTGGGAACCTTTTCTCCCCGCTCAATCATGCCGATGTACGGGATACTGAGTCCCACCTTTTCGGCGAATTCTTCCTGATTCCAACCCTTTTGTTCCCGACATGCCCGAATTCTCTTTCCGATTGACACGGCATTCATGTTGCGCACTTCCTTTTGGTTGTGATACTGATACTTATAGTATATCGCATTTGACAGCGGGAATAAAGCAACAAATGGTGAATCTATCGTAACCATATGTTGCATTTTCAATTTTACAAACCGGATCAAGACGTACTTTTTCCGTCCGACGCAGGATGCGAAGTCTGTAAAGCCCCATAATCATGCCGCCGACGCGTCCCGATTCTGCACCGCAACAAGGTGCGAACGTGCTAAGACCGTGTGTCCGTTTTTCGACATATGATCGGCGCTGTCTTGACAGCCCGTCCGATCTGTGGTACACTCGATGCTGTGCAGTCGGGCTTTTGGGAAAGCCGACGAAATTCAATGAAAGTACCATCAAATGACGGAGGTTGCCTGTGAAAGGGAATGGGAGCGCGTTAAAATCACAAATTCGACAGGTGTTAATTCTGAGCCTTCCGGCGATCCTGACCCAAATCACCACCATCGTAATGCAATATATCGATTCCGCCATGGTGGGCGCACTGGGCGCCGATGCCTCTGCCGCCATCGGTTTGGTGTCGTCAAGCACATGGCTTTTGGGCGGCGTGACCTATGCAGTCTCTGCCGGATTTTCCGTTCAGGTCGCCCACAGGATCGGTGCAAATCAGGAAGCGGAGGCACGGAACGTCGTGCGGCACGGGCTTCTTTCCGCGCTTGCGGTGTCGGGCATTTTGTGTTTGACGGGCATCGCCGTCAGCTCCTATCTGCCAGCATGGCTGGGCGGCGATCCTGCCATTCGCGCAAATGCCTCCGCCTATTTTACGGTATTTGCCCTCATGCTCCCCTTTTCTCAGATCAATTCGCTGTGCTCGGCTTTTTTACAGTGCGGCGGCGACATGGTGACGCCCGGAATTCTCAATTCCGCCATGTGTGTGCTGGATGTCATTTTCAACTGGATTTTCATTCCGATATACGGTGTTTTGGGTGCGGGCATCGGAACGGCTCTTGCCTGTGCCGTGGTCAGCTTGATGATGGCATGGCGTTGCTGTATCGTCGATGCCAAGCTGGGCTTGCGTCGGCGGGAGCGCGGACATTTTGACCCCGATATTCTGAAGCGCGCCTTTCGCATCGGAATGCCGGTTGCGGTGCAGGAGATCACCATGTGCGGCGCCATGGTGGTGTCCACGCGAATCATTGCCCCGCTCGGCTCGGTCGCCATTGCCGCCAATTCTTTTGCGGTTACTGCGGAAAGCCTGTGCTATATGCCCGGCTACGGTGTCAGCTCTGCCGCCACCACGCTTGTGGGCAGGAGCATCGGTGCAGGGGAATGCGACAGGGCAAAAAGATACGGCAATATCTGCATTGCCATGGGCGGCGTTCTGATGGCATGCACCGGATTGCTCATGGCGATCTTCTGTCCGTTTGTGTTCCGTTTTTTGACTCCCGACCTGTCTGTTCGTGAGCTTGCAACACAGGTTCTGCGAATCGAACTGCTGGCAGAGCCTCTCTTCGGCGTTTCCATTGTGGCGGCGGGCGCGTTACGGGGAACGGGCGACACCTTTATTCCCGGACTGATGAATTTAGGTAGCATCTGGATCGTGCGGATCGGTTTGGCGCTTCTGCTTGTGAAGTCCCTCGGTCTGCACGGCATGTGGATTGCCATGGCAGTGGAGCTATGCGTTCGCGGGTTACTGATGCTTTACCGACAGCGGACCTCTCCGTACTACCGCCGTTCCCCCTCCCGTCAAGTCGAGGCGGAATAGGACGCCGGGGCGCGCGGGGAGACGAAGAGATACGAGGAGATACGCGGGGCTCTGCCCCGAACCCCGCCAAAGGGACTTTCCTAAAAGTCCCTTTGGAATCTTCAAAACTTTTTGAGAGGGTCGAAGATAGGGATTTTCTCTGCGAATGAATGTCTGTGTGAAAGCAGGCGTTTTTCTTTTATTATATATTGTGTCCTCGATTTTGTTTGTACAAAGGATAAAGAGCGGGCGACCATTGGTCGCCCCTACAAAATCAAGGTGGAATCAGTGCGTAAAATCGGGGCGAATCGGTGCATGGAGTTAATGTACGAATTACTTGTAAGTGCACTATTTTTGCGATCTGTTTGCCAATTTCGTTGTAGGGGCGACCAGTGGTCGCCCGCTCTTCATTTCTTGTGCCGACAAAATCAAGACTGCTTTTTATGCACTCTTTCCTTTTCTGCAATCGCCTATTCGTAGTGTCAAATAATCCCCCCTGCCCTATTAAAAGGTTTTGGGGATTCCTAAGACCCTTTCCCAAAAGGGTCTTAGGCGGGGTTCGGGGCGGCGCCCCGCGTATCCCCTGCGTCTCTCCGCATCCCTGCGCTTTTGCGGGATTGACAAAAAAGGCAGAATATGGTACACTGATTTTGTGATATACGCCGTAAACCAAAAGACGGGCGAACATGCCTGTGACAGTTTCAGTTGTGGAGATCTATGAGTAAAAATCATCAGGAAGAAAAGAAGAAAATCAGTTGGCGACGGATCCGGCAAAACAGTGCATACATGCTCCGGTTGATCGCGAAGGCGTGCCCGAGCATGCTTGTTATGCAGTTTCTGTCCACCGTATTCGGCGCCGCGGGGTCTTTTTTGGCAAATACATATCTGTATATGTATGCGCTGAATGCGCTTTCGGAGGGCAGGGAACTGAAGAGCATCCTGCTCACCCTTGTCGCCATGCTTGCTTACGCGGTCGCCTCAACAGGCTTCGGTGTGATTGCAGACTGCCATTTTGAGATCAAATCCCCGAAAATTCAGGCATACATGCAGAACCTGATCCAGAAAAAAGCGGTTGAGGTAGACGCGGCGTGCTTTGAGGATCCGGAATTCTACGACACCTACATCAAAGCCATGGAGCAAGCCACATGGCACGCTTATTCCGTCATGTTCAGCGTGGTGAACATCATTTGGATCGTCATCAATCTGGCATCGGTGGGCACGTTGCTGGCGGTTATCGATCCCCTGTTTTTGCTCCTTGCATGCCTGCCGCTTTTGTGCACCCTTCTTGTGGGCAGACGGCGCAACCGCATTCGGTACGAATACAATATGCGGAGCGCCGAGGCAAGGCGTCAGCGGGATTACGTCCGCCGAGCCTTTTACCTCAGGGACTTTGCCAAGGAAATGCGTTTGACGCAAATGTGGCGGGTTATGTTCCGCCGCATGCACGAAAGCGTGGCGGAAATGAAGGAGATCGTGAACCGATACGGCTATCGGATCATGTTTTTCCGCTATCTGTTCGACCTTGTGTTCGGCGTAGCGGTGAATGCGGGAACCATCATTTTGGCGGCTTTCAAGACGCTGGTGCGCAAAAGCATGCCGCTCGGCGACTGCTTTGTGGCGATCAATTCCATCGTCGGTCTTGCGCACAACATCAATTATGCCGGAAATGTGATTTTTGAGCTGGATGAAAACGCGATGTATGCGGAAAATCTTCGCGGCTTCTTGGAGTACAAGACCCAAATTGCAGAGGACGAAAACGCGCCCGCCGTTCCTGCGTTCCGCGAGCTGACCCTAAAGAACGTTTCCTTCCGATATGCGGGACAGACCCAGCCCGCGCTGTCGGGGGTCAACCTGACGGTGCGCGCCGGTGAGCGGATCGCCGTCGTGGGGCATAACGGTGCGGGGAAAACCACGCTGGTCAAGATCTTACAGCGCCTGTACGACCCGTGCGAGGGCGAGGTGCTCATCAACGGCGAAAACATTAAGAACTATCGCCTTTCCACATACCGTGAGCTGTTCGGCACGGTATTTCAGGATTGTCGGCTGTTTGCGGCAACGGTCGCCGAGAACGTTCTGCTGCGGGGCGACATTACGGACGATGACCGAAAAACGGTTGCCGAAGCGCTCCGCAGTGCGGGCATGTACGACAGGGTGGAGGCGCTTCCGCACGGTATGGATTCCAACGTGACCAAGGAATTCGACGAGCAGGGCGCGGTGTTTTCGGGCGGGGAGGCGCAGAAGCTGGCTATTGCCCGCATCTTTGCCGGAAAGCAGGAGATCGTGATCATGGACGAGCCGACCTCCGCGCTTGACCCTATTGCCGAGCAGGAAATGTACCGCAATATGTTTGAGGCGTGTCAGGGACGGAGCGTCATTTTCATTTCGCACAGACTGTCCGGCGCCGCCATGGCAGACCGCATTTACGTATTTGAGCACGGCAGGGTGATCGAGCACGGAACGCACCGTGAATTGCTTGCCAAAAATGCCATGTATGCAGACATGTGGCATAAGCAGGCGGACACCTACACGCTGGATGCGGAGGACGCACGGGAGGTGACAGTATGAGCAAAGGCAAGTCGGGACAGGAGAAAAAGGTGCGCTATTCCCCCGTTCATGTTGCAAAAAATCTGTGGTTTTTGCTCAGATATACCTTCCGCTATACGCCCATGTACGCGGTCGCGACCTTAGGCGAGGCGTTCGGACGCGGTGCATACCACGTTTTCGGCGTCCTGTTTACGAAATACCTGTTCGACGCCATCGAGTCGGGCATAGATTTCGGCACCGTGCTCTTTTGGACGCTGGCAATCACGGCATACAACATGTGCTTTGAGCTGTTCAACAAATGGCGGCTCGAGGTCTACGTTCCCAAGGTGAAGCTGACCCTGTATGAGTGCATTCAGACCGAATTGTATCAAAAGGCGCGGTCACTGGATCAGAGCTGTTATGACGATCCCGAATTCTACAACGATTTCATATGGGCGGCACGCGAGGCGGACGAACGCGCTGTCTCCATCATGGAGAGCTTCAGCGTTTTCATCAATCGCATTCTGTCGGGCGCCATGATTCTGGGACTGCTTGCCTCCATGGACTGGAGCGTGACCGTGATCCTGCTTCTGACAGACGTGCTTTTCTTCGTAGTGAACAACCGCATGAACCGGGTCCGCTACGAGATGGATGCCGAGCTGAACCCTATTGACCGCAAGCTGTCCTACATCAGCAGAATCTTTTATCTCCAGGATTATACCAAGGAATTGCGGCAGGGCGGCATTGCCGAGCATTTGCAGAAGGTCTACCGCACCGAAACCGACACTAAGGTATCCTGTGTCAAAAAGCATATGCGGAAATACTTCAGCCTTTCTGTGCTTTCCTCTTTGCTTACATATGTCATACCGTCAGTCGGCGTCACCGGATACCTCATCGTGCGCTACATCGTAAGTCCCGGCCTGTCCCTCGGAGGTTTTTCCGCAAGCATTCAGGCGTGCTTTACCCTGAACAATTCTCTCGACGACATCATCGAGCATATCACCCGCTTCAACAGTCACAGCCCGTACATCGACAAAATCAAAAAATTCCTGCAGTACGAGCCGAAGATCAAAGGAAACGAGACCCATGTTTCCGCATTTCGGGAGTTGGCGGTGCAGAATGTCAGCTTCTCCTATCCCTTCGCAACGGACGGCAAAAAGATCCTCGATCATGTCAGCCTGCGGATTCGTCGGGGTGAAAAAATCGCATTTGTCGGCTACAACGGCGCGGGAAAGACCACGCTCATTCAGTTGCTGATGCGTCTGTACGACTGCACCGAGGGGGAGATCCTCTACAACGGGCGCAACATCACCGCATTTGATCCCGAAAAATACCGTGAGCACGTCGGCGCCGTGTTTCAGGATTACAAGCTGTTTGCGGCGACCGTCGCCGAAAACGTGATGGGCGGTGAGTTTGCCGCCGAGGACGAGCCGACCGTCAGGCGCGCCCTATCCGCCGCCTCCTTTGACGGCAAGTTAGGACAGCTTCCGGACGGCATTTACACCCAACTTACCACGGAGTTTGACGAAAACGGTGTGGAGCTGTCGGGCGGCGAAGCCCAGAAAATCGCCATCGCGCGCGTTTTTGCCCGTCCCTTTGAGCTGATCGTCATGGATGAGCCGTCAAGCGCGCTCGACCCCATTGCCGAATACGAGCTGAACCGTTCCTTGGCGGAAAACGCCGAGGGCAAGACCGTGATCTTCATTTCTCACCGTCTATCCACGACCCGCATGGCGGATCGCATCTACATGTTCGACGGCGGCAGGATCACGGAGTGCGGTTCGCACGATGCGCTTATGCAACTCAACGGCAAATATGCGGAGATGTACCGCATCCAGGCAAAGCGTTATTTGGAGACGTGAGGGACGGGGAGGCGCGGGGG
>CABUHM010000070.1:0-6757 GCA_902491355.1 uncultured Eubacteriales bacterium | reverse complement strand
AGCTTTCTCGACTGCCGATGACCACCATAAGGTCCACTCGGCGCGAAAGTGCATCGGCTTCTGTCTGCCTCGTTTCAGTGACATTACATATTGTATCAAAAATTAAGGCGTTTGTACAGACCTTTTTGAGAATTTCTTGACATTTTTCCCATTCTGACAATTTTTGCGTGGTTTGCGCCGCCAAAATAGCCTGTTTTTGCGAAAAATGAACTTCCTGACACGCCTTTTCCAGCTCATCGGCTGTGGCATAGACCCTGCATTCGCCTTTTGCGCGGCTTGCGATACCCTGTACCTCGGGGTGTCCGCGGTCGCCGATGATGACAGTGAGGATGTCGGGCGAGGAATGCTCCGAGACGATCCGATGGATTTTTTTGACATACGGGCAGGTGCAGTCCATGACCCCGAAGGCGGGATTTTCGTCGGCACAGGTCAAAAGCACCTGCTCCAGCTCCAGCGGCACGCCGTGCGTCCGAATGACCACGGTGGCGGGATGCGACGGATCGGTGCTATGGCTGATGGCGCGGATCTGTTCGATATCGCCCTCCATGGAGCCTGAGTCAATGACGCGCACGCCCTCCGCTTCAAGCTGTGCGATCACGCCCGTGTTGTGGATGAGCTTTCCTAAGGTGTAAAAGGTGCGTCCGTCCCGATTCTGCCGCAAAAGCTCCTGCACGGTCTCCACCGCGCGCCGCACCCCGAAGCAGAAGCCTGCGTTTTCGGCTACGATAATTTCCATTTTACGGCACCAGCTCGGTGATGCGGTCGAAGATCAGGCGGGACACGCGGGCATATTCCTCGGGCGTGCCTCCCTGAAAATTCATTTCCTCGGGCGTGATGGGCTTGCCGATGATCACCGTGGTTTTGCGGAAAATATGCATTTTGTATTTCTTTGTGCACAGTCCTACGGGAAGCACGGGACAGCCCGCACGGTATGCCATCAGTCCCACGCCGCTCTTCGGCTCGGTTTGGGACGGATGTACCCCGGGGTAGCGGTGTCCCTGCGGGAACACGCCCACCGCCTCGCCCTGCTCCAAAAAGCGCAGGGTCTGCTTGATGGCATGGACGTCTCCGCCGCCGCGCTTGACGGGGAAAGCGCCGAGCGCCGTGATCAGCTTGCCCAGGATCGGGATGCGGAACAGCTCAGCCTTTGCAAAATAGCGGAGCTGTCTGTGGGTGCAGGCGGAAAGCACGATGGGATCCGAAAAGGCGGTATGGTTGGCACACACAAGAACCGGACCCTCTGCCAGTTCGTTTTCTGCGCCGCGGATCTCCACGCGGTACACCCGACGAAGAAATCCGGAAAAAATACGGTATACACGCTGATACGATTTTGTAGCCATGCTTGGTTTCTCCTCTGCCTGCGGCAGTTGATTTTTTTGGTGTGCCGTGCACTTATCCGATCACCCGACGGATGATGGCGAGCGCCTCCTGTACGGTCTCTTCCTCGGTGATATGGGAATTATCCAGAAAGACAGCGTCCTCGGCGGGCTTGGCGGGGGCGATCTCTCTGCCTGCGTCCTGTGCATCGCGTGCGCGGATGTCATGCAGGACGGTTTCATAGTCCACGCTTTGTCCCTTTTGCTTCAGCTCTTCACAGCGGCGGCGGGCGCGGGTCTCATCGTCGGCGGTCAGATAGAGCTTGACCTGCGCGTCCGGGAAGATCACCGTGCCGATGTCTCTGCCGTCCATCACCACGTTATGGGTCTTTGCCATGTCCCGCTGAAGCTCCAGAAGAAAGGCGCGTACTGCGGGGATGGCGGAAACGCAGGACGCGTAACGGGAGATGATATGCTCCCGAATCGCCGTGCTGACGTCCTTTCCGCCGAGGTACACATGCTGTTCGCCGTTTTCGTAGCCCACGGTCACCTGTACGTGTGCCAGTGCCGCCGTCACTGCCTCGGCGTCGGTCGGCTCGATGCCGTTCTGATACATATACAGCCCCACCGCGCGGTACATTGCGCCCGTGTCCACATAAATATAGGAAAGCTCCCGTGCCACCCGACGTGCCAGGCTGGATTTTCCTGCGCCGGAGGGACCGTCTATCGCGATCTGATACATGTTACCAATTCCTTTCTGCGGCATCGAGCGCCGCCAGACGTGCGGTCGAAAATGCGATCTGCAGATTGAAGCCGCCTGTGTATGCGTCCACGTCCAGCACCTCGCCCGCAAAATACAAGCCGTGCACCAGCTTGGATTCCATGGTCTTGGGGGACACCTCGCGGACATCCACGCCGCCCGAGGTCACGATGGCTTCCGAAATGGGACGGAAGCCCGAGAATGTAAGGGGGAGCGATTTCATCAGCTCCACCACCCGCCGTCTCTGCTCCCGTGTGACCGCGTTGACCTTGGTCTCGGACGGGATGCCGCACAGGGACACGAAAACCGGAATCAGCTTGCGCGGCAAAAGGGCGTCCAGCGCATTTCCGAAATCCCGATTGTGATATTTTGCAAAATCGCGCAGGATGCGCGCGTCCAATGCTTCCTCGGTGAGGGCGGGCTTGAGATCGATGCAGATCCGATAGGGAACGCCGCTCTCCATATGTGCCGACATACTGAGAATGACGGGACCCGAAACGCCGAAATGCGTGAACAGCATCTCGCCGAAGTCCGAATAGATCGGTTTACCGTCGCGGAGCAGGCGCACCGCCACATTCCGCAGGGACAGCCCCTGAAGCGTGCGGCACCATGCCTCGCGGATCTCAAGAGGTACTAGGGACGGACGAAGCGGCGTTACGGTATGACCCACCTCGTGCGCCATGCGGTAGCCGTCTCCCGTGGAGCCTGTCAGCGGATAGGACATGCCGCCCGTCGCCACGATCGCCGCGTCGCAGGGGAACGTCCCTCCCGCAGTGCGCACGCCCGTGATCCTGCCGTCCGCCGTCTCGAGCGACGTGACTGCGCGGTGGATCCATTTGCAGTCGGCGCAGTATGCCGAAAGCGCGCGGACAATGTCCGATGCACGGTCGGAAACGGGGAACGCCCGATTGCCGCGTTCGGTTTTCAGCGGAACGCCCCGTTCCTCAAAAAATGCCATGGTGTCCTGCGGCGAAAACGCAGAATGGGCGCTGTATAAAAATCTGCCGTTGCGGGGGATCGCGGCAAGAAACGCGTCGCGGTCACAGTTGTTGGTCACGTTACAGCGGCCCTTTCCCGTGATGCCGAGCTTGCGCCCGGGACGCTCGTTCTTCTCGAACACCGTGACCTGCGCGCCTGCCGCGCCGCCGCCGATGACGGCAATTCTCTTCTTCTCAGTCATCCTCTTTTTCGTAGACCTCGTAGGCATCCCAGATTCTTTCCAGACGGTCGAAGGTTGGCGCCAATTCCGACTGCTTTTTCTGCACGATGGACACGACTAAGGCGTTGAGCAGGCTGAGCGGCGCGACCAAAGAATCGATGAAGGATACCATGTCGCTTTTTGCGGTCAGGACGCTGTCGGCATGCTCCGCCAGCGGGGACTGCACGGAATCGGTGACGGCGACAATACGCGCGCCGTTTTCCGACGCATACCGTGCGGCGTCGATCACGCGCTTGGAATAACGGGGAAAGCTGATGGCAATGAGGACATCGCCCGCGCCGATGTGAAGCATCTGCTCGAACATTTCGTTGCCGCTCGTGGTCACGATGAGCTTGACGTCCGGAAAGATCAGATTACAGTTGAAATATAAAAAGGAGGCAAGGGACGATGTCGCGCGGACACCGGCGATATACACGCTCTTCGCGCGGCAGATGGCATCCACCGCCTGCGCGAACTGGGCGCGGTCTATCTGCTCCTGCGTGTTGCGGATGCGTTCGATGTCATCCTCCAGGACCCGATCCAGGACGTCGTGGTTCCCCAGACGGTCGTTGGTGATCTCCATGCGCTGGACGGCGGTCAGGCAGGTGCGGACGACGTCCCGCAGAGCCTCCTGCATGCCGGGGTAGCCCTCAAAGCCCATTTCGATGGCGAACCGAACCACGGTGGATTCCGATACCCCCGCATATTCGCCGAGCTTTGCGGCGGTCATGTACGCCGCCTTTTCGTAGTGCTCCAAAATGTATACCGCGATCGCCTTCTGACTTTTGGAAAGCGACGGCATCCGTTCCCGAATGCTGTGGATCAAATCGCACTTCATGAATGACATCTGCCGCACGCGCGGCTCTCCTTTGCTTCTCACTCCGGAGCCGTGACTCCGTATGTACAATTCAAACTATTATACCCATTTTCTCCCGCGGTGTCAAGAGCGGATGCATGTTTTTGAGAAACTGCCGCCGACCGACGGGCTTTCGCGGAGGATCCAACATTATTATATAGGCTCGGTTCTCTCGGAAAACGGTGATTCCGGAAAGGATAACTTTTCACAAATTTCACAAAAAATGTTCGGTTTGCACGGCAAATGCGGTTGACAGAGGGGGCAAATGATGATATAATAACATAAATCGTGTGAAAAGAAACATCGATTTGTGAAATTGACAGAAAGGAGCGTTACTGTGCTGTCCCAAAGACGAGAACAGATCCGTGAACTGCTCACGACCCGTCCGTTTGTGGGTCTGGAGGAATTGCAGGCCTTGTTTCCTTCGGTTTCCACCATGACACTGCGGCGAGATATCGACTATCTGGAGCGGTGCGGGGATGCCATTAAGGTGCGCGGCGGCGCGCGATCCATGAAGTTTATCACCACCTCCATGGAGGACAATTTTGCGTCCCGCATGCATGCAAATCCTGCGACCAAGGAGCGCCTTGCCGCATCGGCGTTGCCCCTCATCGAGACCGGACGATCCATTTTCCTGGATTCGGGCACCACTATGATGTATCTGGCGCAAAAACTGCCCGACGCGCGGCTGACCGTGACCACGACGGGGCCGAACATCGCACTGGAGCTGGTGAAAAAAAGTCAGCCCATTGTCAATATCGTGGGCGGCATGCTCAACCGCGATAACATTACGGTGTGCGGCAATCAGGCACAGCGTTTTTTGGAGGATATCAATATCGACATCGCCTTTTTGGTGCCGTCGGGCGCATCCGCCGAAAACGGACTCACCTGCGGCAACTTCATTGAATGCGATACCAAGCGGCTTGTGGTGCAGAAGGCACACCGAAACGTCCTCCTGCTCGAATCCGCAAAGCTGGATCGGAGTCTCCCGTACACCTTTGCAAGGTTCGAGGAAATGGACGTGATCATCACCGACGCGCCGCTCCCCATGGCGCTTGCCGAGCGCGCCGCCCGTGCGAACGTTAAAATTATCATAGCAAATTAACACGATAGTGGAGGATAAAACAGTATGGCAAAAATTTACATCATGCCCCGCCAGGGTCAGAGCGTGGAAAGCTGTGTGATCACCGAGTGGGCAAAAAAGGAAGGAGATCCGGTGGCGCTGGGAGACGTTCTGTTCTCCTACGAGACCGACAAATCCTCGTTTGACGAAAAATCTGAGGTAGAGGGCGTGCTCCTGCGCCGTCTGGCAGAGGACGGAGACGACGTGCCCTGTCTCGATCCCGTGGCGATCATCGGAGAAGCGGGCGAGGACATTTCGGCACTCTTAGCCGAGATCGCCGCAAAATCCGGAGACGGCGCGCAGGAAGCTCCTGCGGCATCCGAGGCAAAGGCAGAAGATATGCCGAAGTCCGAGGGAAAAGCCGAGGCGTCCCCCGCCGTGACCCGTGCCGAGGGCGACATTCTCCGCATTTCTCCCCGTGCGCGCAATCTTGCCGCACGCACCGGCGCCGATCTTTCCCGCGCCGAACCGACAGGTCCCATGGGCCGCATCATTGAGCGCGACGTGAACGCTCTGCTCGACCGCGGATACCTTGTGGGCGCAGAGCAGACCGCCGAAGCCGCCTCCGAGAGCGCTTCCGCCGCCCCTGCCGCTCCTGCCGCAGAATATGAGGACGTGAAACTGCCCAACATCCGCCGCGTCATTGCAAAGTCCATGCACGCGTCCCTGTCGAATATGGCACAGCTCACCCTGAACGCATCCTTCGACGCAACCGCTGTGATGGCATACCGCGCCGCACTGAAGGCAAAGTCCGAGGTAATGGGGCTGAACAACATCACCCTGAACGATATGGTGCTGTACGCCGTGGCGCGCACCCTGCCCGCACACCGCGATCTGAATGCGCACTATTTGGATGCAGAGGAGACCATGCGCTATTTCAGCCATGTCCATCTTGGCGTGGCAGTGGATACCGAGCGCGGTCTGATGGTGCCCACCGTGAACAATGCGGACACCCTGTCCCTCAACGAGCTTTCCGCCGCCGCCAAGACCGTGATCCGCGAGGCGCAGAGCGGAACCATCAATCCCGATAAGCTCCGCGGCGCGTCCTTCACCGTGACCAACCTCGGTTCTCTGGGCGTGGAGAGCTTCACCCCCGTCATCAACCCGCCGCAGACCGGCATTCTGGGTGTGAACACCATTGTGAATCGGGTGCGCGAGGACGGCTCGGTGTACCCAGCCATGACCCTCTCTCTCACCTTCGATCACCGCGCACTGGACGGCGCGCCCGCCGCACGCTTCCTGCGTGATCTGTGCCGGAATCTTGAGAGCTTCGACCTCCTGCTTGCCAAATGACGGCGGCATACGGAAAGGAAACCGATACTATGACATATGATCTGATTATTTTGGGCGGCGGTCCTGCCGGATACAATGCGTCCGAGCGCGCCGCAGAAGCAGGCTTCCGTACCTTGGTGATCGAGGGACGCGCACTGGGCGGCGTGTGCCTCAATGAGGGCTGTGTCCCCACCAAGACCCTGCTGTATTCCGCAAAGATATACGATTATGC
>CABUHM010000069.1:0-6771 GCA_902491355.1 uncultured Eubacteriales bacterium | reverse complement strand
AGAAATATCTCATTTATGAAGATAACCCGCTGTACTCTTCGACCGACGACATCAAGATGACATCTGACTATCAATTTCCCGACGACTCCTCGATCTACAATAAGATCCCGTATTGGGAGAACATCGACTTTGCCGCAATCGGCACTGTCGGCTGGTGATGCAGAATCGGTAAAGCTGAAAGGAAAGAATGTATGGGATACGGCAAAAGAATGATCGGCATGCTCTGCGCCGTTGCGACACTGCTGTCCTGCCTGCTCATAGCCGCACCCGCCGCAAACGCCGAGCTTGGCGACACGGTTTTTGTGTCAACGAACGGCAACGACACGACGGGCGACGGCTCCGAGCAAGCGCCGTTTGCTTCGCTGTCTGCGGCGTGGAACGCACTCAAGACGGCAAAGGAGAACGGCAAGCTCAAGGAAGGGCTGACCACCGTGTGTTTGCGCGGCGGCCGCTATGAAATGAGCGAATCGCTCGTTTTGGGCGAGGGTGTGTCCGATGAGACGCACCGAATCGAATTTGCGGCTTACGCCGGCGAAGAGGTTGTCCTCAGCGGCGGCAAGACCGTTGATTATTCCGCGTTTACTCCGGTTGCGGGCGACGCTATGGCAAACCGCTTTAATGCATCGGTGCGTGATCGAATTTTAGTATGCGACCTCGCGGCACTGGGTATTACGGGCTATGAGAATGTAAACAGCGGCAGGAACGGAGTGATCGAGCTTTCGGCAGATCGCGTCCTTCTGACCCGCGGACGCTATCCGAACGACGGCGACGGTTTTTTGAAGCTCCCCGAAGCGGAGACTGCCGAAAAGGTCAAAAATCAGCTTCGCTTCGACGACGGCGGTGTTGTGGCATCCCTTGCCGACATCGATACCGTCCGGGTCTTCGGCTATCTGATCGTGGACTACGCTGCCGAGGACATTCCGGTGCTGGAGCGCGGCGAAAACTATGTCGCCGTGGACAGCTCCAAAATGAACCCGAACACAAACTTCTATTATTATAACGCTCCCGAATTTGTGGATGTGTCCGGCGAATACTACATCGATGCGGGAACAGGGAAGCTCTACGTGTATCCCACAGAGGATTTCGCCGACGCGATCATCTCGGTTTCCCAGCTTGCCGACCCCATCATTCGGACGGACGGTGCGGATTATCTTACCTTCCGCAATCTGACCTTCACCTCCACCGTGGGCGACGGGGTGCATCTTAACGGAGATAACATTCACTTCGCCGAGAACCGCATGTATGCCATCGGCGGTATCGCGATTTGTACAGACGGCTTCGGAAACCTGATCGAGAAGAATGACCTCGAGTACATCGGCTCGTCGGGCATTGATTTTCGCGGCGGTAGTTTTGATAGGCAGATCCCATCCGACTCCGTGGTTTATAACAACAAGATCCTTCGCTATGCCCGTCACGGTAATACCTACTGTGCAGGTGTCGGTATCAACGGCTATGACTCCTATCAGCTTGTGGTGCGGAATAACGAGATCGGCGACAGCATTCATAATGCCATTGTGGGCGGGTGCTACGAGGGTCTTGTGGAGTATAACTACATCCACGACGTATGCTCGGAGGCGCACGACGCAGGCGCGATCTATACGGGCGGCTGGAACTGCATGAATTTTACCATCCGCTATAATTATATCCTGCGTACCGTGAACCGTTACTTCTTTGCACTCCCCAGCGGCATCTATGTGGACGACGGCGGCTCCAATAAGCGCATCTACGGCAACATCGTGGACACCACGGACGGGTTTGCGCTTCTCATCGGCGGTGGACATAATAACATCATTTATAACAATCTTCTGATCAACACAGGATTTAACCCGATCAACTATGATGAACGTCAGTATTACGATCGCGGTCAGTATCAGAATACCTTGTATCCGAAGGCTTGCTGGGGCATTCTGGATTCTCCCGCAACGGCGACCGAGGACTTTCTCATGATGTATATGCCGTTCTCATATATTACCTATACAAACGAGTTTGACTTCGTGAACCGCTTCGCACACGGTGCCGTCGGCATTGCGCGTGCGCGCGGTAATATTGAAATTCAAACGCTGACCGAAAACGGTGAGCTGGTCAAAGACAGTATTTACGATCTGACCAAGAAATTCCTCATTTACGCAGATAACCCCCTGTACTCTTCAACCGACGATATCAAAATGACATCGGACTATCAGTTCCCCGCGGATTCGCCTATCTACGACGAGATTCCGTATTGGGAGAACATCGACTTTTCCGCCATCGGTACTGTCGGTTGGTAAAAATGAAAGGAAACATGCATGAACAAAGGCAAAAAAACAATCAGCTTGCTCTGTGCCGTTGTAATGATGCTGCCGTGCCTGTTCACGATCGCGCCCATTGCTAGCGCCGACCTCGGCGATACGGTATTCGTGTCGACGGACGGCAACGACACCACGGGCGACGGCTCCGAACAAGCGCCGTTTGCCTCGCTGTCTGCGGCGTGGAACGCGCTCAAGGCGGCAAAAGAGGACGGAAAGCTCAAAGAAGGACTGACCACCGTGTATCTGCGCGGCGGTCGCTATGAGATTACCGAATCCATCCTTTTGGGTGAGGGTGTATCCGACGAAGCCCATCAGATCGAATTTGCAGCATACGGGGATGAAACCGTGATCCTCAGCGGCGGCAAGACCATCGATTATTCCGCTTTCGCTCCGGTTGCGGGGGATGCTATGGCAAGCCGTTTTCCGGCGGCAGTCCGCAATCAGATCTTAGTGTGCGACCTCGCTGCGCTCGGCGTGACCGGATATGAAAACGCAAACAGCGGCAAGGACGGTGTTCCCGAGCTTTCGGTGGACAATGTGCTCCTGACGCGCGGACGTTATCCCAACGAATCGCACGGATATCTTCGCTTTGAAGAATCGGAGACGGCAGAAAAGATCAAGGATCAGCTTCGCTTCGACGACGGCGGTATTCTGGCGGCTCTTGCCGATATCTCCACCGTGCGCATTCACGGTTATCTGCATGTGGACTATTTTGACGGCGATGCCCGCGTTCTCGGCAGAGAAGGGAACATCGTGTCCGTCAAATCCTCCGACATGGGCTCAAATTGCAACTTCTACTACTACGACGCTCCGGAATTTGTGGATACGTCCGGTGAGTATTACATTGATGCTGCCACCGGCAAGTTGTATGTCTGTCCCACTGAGAATTTCAGCACGGCAGCCATCACGATTTCTCAACTCAGCGATCCGATCATTTCGGTGGATGGCGCGGATTACCTCACCTTCCGCGGCATGACCTTCACCTCTACCCTCAACGACGGTATTTACCTGTACGGTGATCACATTCACTTCACCGATAACCATGTGAATGCCATCGGCGGCGTTGCCATTCGCGTGAACGGCGTGGGGAATCTCATCGAGAAAAACACGATCGAATACATCGGCGGCGCGGGCATCGATTTTCGCGGCGGTAGCTTTAAGGAAGGCATCCCCGCCGATTCCATGGTGTATAACAACAAGATCCTGTATTATGCACGTCACGGTCACACCTATAATGCCGGTGTATGTTTCGACGAAGGCTCGTATCAGCTTGTGGTGCGCAACAACGAGATCGGATACAGCATCCACAACGCCGTTGTGGGCGGGTGCTACGAGGGTCTTGTAACTACATCCACGACGTATGCTCGGAAGCGCACGATGCCGGCGCCATTTATACCGGCGGTTGGCATTGCATGAACTATACGATCCGTTACAATTACATTACCCGCACCCAGAACCTGTATTTCTTCGGCATTCCCAGCGGTATCTACGTGGACGACGGCGGCTCCAATAAGCGCATTTACGGCAATATTGTGGAGGACACCGACGGCTTTGCAATTCTCATCGGCGGCGGTCATAACAATATCATGTACAATAACCTGATGATCCGAACCAGATTCAGCCCGCTCTCCTACGATGAGCGTCAGAATTTCGGACGCGATCAGTACCCTCGGACTACCTTCCCGGGCTGGGGACTTCTGGATAATCCTGCCACCTCAACCGAGGAATTTGTCATGATGTATATGCCGTTCTCGTACATGCGGTACACCAACGAGTATGACAACACGAACCGTTTTGCGCACGGTCAGGTCGGCTTGGCCCGCTACCGCGGAAACATCAAAATTCAGGCGCCCGACGATGAAGGCAAATTCAATGACGATAAAGTTCTGGATATGACCAAGAAATTCCTGATTGAGGCGGATAACCCGCTTTACTCTGTGACAGACGATCTGAAAATGACATCGGATTATCAGTTCCCGTCGGATTCTCCCATTTATAACGAAATTCCGTATTGGGAAAACATCGATATGTCCCGCATCGGTACGCAGGGATGGTAATGATAAGGAGGAAATATAATTCAATGAAACACGCAATGAAACGACTGATTGCACTGTTCCTGGTTGCCGCCGCCCTGTTCGGTATGGCAGCGTGCAAGCCCAATACGCCGGAGGAGGATCCGGACGATTCGACCACCGAGACGACTGTCACCGAGCCGGTCACTAAGCCTCTTCTCACCGAAGGACGCGCCATTTCGGATGCCGACGGCTTGACCGAATACATCATTCTGGTTCCGACCTCGCCCTCCGAGCCTACGGTAGAGTTGGAAATCGCAACCACCCTTCAGGAGCTGATGTGGGAGGAATTCGGCGTTCGTATTCGTATCGCCGCCGCCACCAAGCGTCCCACCAAACTGCCCGAGATCCTCATCGGCGAGACCTGCCGTGAATCTATGGGCGATATCGACGTTGACCGTTCGGGTCTGGGCAGTACCGGTTACTATGTCCGTAACTACGGTGAACACATCGTGTTCGTAGCAAATTCCGATCAGGCACTGTGGAACTGCATGGTGGATTTCATGCGCAATTACATGGCATACGATCCCTACACCATGTCCGAGCCGATCAAAGCTGAAAGCAAGCAGTTCTTTGTCCCCGAGGATTTCTGCCTTGAGCATAAGGTCGAAGGCACTCACGACTTTGCCGATATCAAAATCAACGGCGTGGATGTCACCAAGTTTATGATTGTGGGCGGCGAAAACTGCGGTACCTCCGCTTCCGCCCTCAGCAGCGCATTGCAGGATCTGACCAATTCGACCTTCAACGTGATCTATGCCGACAAGTCCGCAACCCAGCAGGATATCGAGATCGTGATCGGCAAGAGCAAGCGTGACGGCGCTCTCTTCAATGTGGATTATTCTCAGATTAAGGACGGAACGTGCTCGGTATTCTACTTCAACAACCGCCTTGTATTTGCCGCAAATTCCCCCATTGCGTACCAGTATGCCGTTCCGCAGTTCCTGCGCGACTACTTTGGCTATGCACAGAACGAGGTCTATCCCTCGGAGCCTATCTCTCTGAACTTTGAGGAAGGCTTGATCACAACCTATACCGTGGATTCCAACCTGAACAATGTGACCGTGGGTACGGTGGATATCGACCGTGTTCTCGGCGACAGCATGCAGAAGCTGGCTGGCAGTGGTTTGTCCTGCTACAGCGATGAAAAGACCATCAAGAAGGTTATGGAGCGCACCAAGACCCAGGCAAAGTACGGCGATGTCAACTTCTCCTTCTCCCCCGATTACGGCGTGTGTGATTGCGACGCCTGCAAGCAGGCGGCAGAGGAGTACGGCTCTCCCTACGGCGCTTATTACAAGCTCGTTAAGGATTGCGCACAGCAGCTTCTTGACAGCGGCTCGACCTCTCAGATCAAGATTTCCGCAATTACCGAGACCTATGAGACACCCAACATCAAATTCCCGTCCAATGTAGAGGTCACCGTCGGAAACCGCCGTCTGTGCGCAAAGCACTCCATCGGCGATTCCGCCTGCGAGACCAACGCGGCTTTTGTGAAGGTACTGGACGAATGGGCGGCAACCGGTGCAACGGTCAGCGTGGTCGATTTCACCAGTGATTTCGCCTACTATCCTGCATTTTTTCCGAATTTCCGCACCACGTATCAGAACATCGCGTTCTATTCTCAGAAGAATGTGAAGAATCTGTACATTCACTTCAATGAAGGTCAGGCTTCCACAGAATTCGGCGCACTGCGCAAGCAGATTTACTCCTATCTCTCCTTCCACACCTCTCTGTCCGAGGACGAGTACGTGACCGCTCTGAAGGCGGCTATCGGTACGGTCTACGGTCAGGAGTACAGCGAAAAGCTGTACGAGTACATCACCCTGATGGAAGGCGCCGCCTCTTCCGATTGCTTCAGCGCAAACGATAAGCCCGGCAAGATCATTCCCATCTCCTATACCACTGACGATGCCGGCAAAAAGACCTACGATCTGTCCCTTGCATATCAGGCGTATGCTGTCTGGAACGAGATTCATCCGTTCTATCCCGCTTTGTCGGACAGCGATCTGCTGATCAATCAATACCTGTTCAACCTGTATCAGGCGTCTGAGGTCTCTCACAGTTATAACTCCTTCACTGAGTGGATTCAGCAGTCCGTGGATATGCTCGACTACTTCCGCGTGATGACCTCCATTGTTGCATCCAAGAATAACTGATTTGCATAGTATTCCTTGCCCGTGATCTTAAGTCGCGGGAACGAAAGCCACCGCATGCAAGCTCTTTGGTACTTGCGCGCGGTGGCTTTTTGTGAATGATTGACATGTTCACATATGTCATGGCAAAACCGCCATGCTTACATGTAGGGAATCTTGATAACTTGATTCTGTATGTTCAGTGGATGAGGAGCGGGCGACCACTGATCGCCCGCCTCTTCAATTCTGCAAAAATGCGGGATTGAGGTAACCTAC
>CABUHM010000068.1:0-6781 GCA_902491355.1 uncultured Eubacteriales bacterium | reverse complement strand
CAAGAGCAAAAAAGCGCGCGTTTTTCCGTTTCATTGTTTCCTCCCCACGGTTTCCCCGTGACTGTATCGTAAATTATGTCGTGTTATGTTATTGCAAAAGGAGATCGATCAGCGCCGCCACCGACGGCACGGTCCTTCCTGCGGCGCTGTGCGCCTTGGGGCTTCCCGCCTCGATAGCATAGCCGGTGAATTCCCGCAACATGGAAAGGTCGTTGAGGTTGTCCCCCACGGTGATCACGTCCTCGGGCTTTTCGGGCAGAGTCTCCACAAAGCGGTGGATCCCCGCAGGCTTCTGAATGCCGGATACGGTGATATCACAGCTGTAGCCGTTGGGCTTGGCGTCAAGCGTCCCCGGGAAGGTGCGGTTGATATCGTCCGCAACGGTGAGGCATTCCTCGGCGTTCCGCAAGCCGACGCATATCTGCACAAAATCGTGCGGTTCGCGCAGAAACTGCGGGATATTGCCGCCGTCCTTTTCGGGATAGTAGACCATTTCCCCGTTTTCCTCGGAATACTCGCGGCGGTTACCGCCCACGGAAAAGACGACCAGTGTGGGGTCGTGACGGTAGATCAGCTCGACCAAGGGCGGCAAAACCGCACCGTCCACGCAGACCTTGTGGGTCACGTCGCCCGCCTCGTCCAAAAACATGGCGCCGTTGCAACAGATGAGCGCATCGCAATGCATGCCGCTTTCCTGCATGGCGTGCCATGCATCCAGCGCAAACAGATACGGACGACCCGTCACCAGAACAAACAGATTGCCCGCCTCCTGCCAACGGGTCACGGCTTTTGCATTCTCAGGCGTAACGCACCCGTTCACGGATAAGGTACCGTCAAAATCACTGGCAATCAATTTCATAGAGGAAAACCCGACTTTCTAAAAATAATTACTTTCATTATAACAAATGCGCCGATCCCTGTCAAGAGATCGGCGCACACGATTGCACGGTCGCAAATGATTTTTTCGGTTTTGCGGGATGCCTCAGTGCTCCCCGAGCGACGAGATCCACTCCAAAATGCGGAATTTCAGAACATAGCGCGGATTTTCGCATTCGGTCAGTATCTTCACCTGCGAGCCTGTGAAGCCCGCTTCGATGAGCTGATTTTCGGGCGCGGCGGTGTTCACACACAGCGGAGGAAACAGCACGCACCACCAATTGTGTCCCGCGCCCTCTCCGATAACGATGCGGAGCGACTCATACGTACCTGCGGGCAGGCGAAGCCCGTCGTAACCGCGCGTGGGATAATACTCCTGTCCCAGGTGCACGGAGACCGACTGCCCAACGCTCTCGCTCCCCACCACCTGTGCCGCCGTCTGTACCAGAAGTCCGGAATTGCGACTCAGCACCAGCTTCGCATCCTCCACGTCGGTGCAGTCCGCAAGCATCTCCGCCACTGCGGGCAGAACGGCGTCCCGCACCTTGAGCTTTAGCGCCTGATCCTCGTCCGAATCCGAATTGGCAACGACATGCAGACGGATAAACCCCGAATACAACTCCATATCCTCTTTCGTCGGGAAAAAGATCAGGATCCCGACACTGACCGTCACAAGCAGGCAGAACAGGGTCAAAAAGTGTAACGCATGTTTTTTCATGATAGCTTCCTCTGTTTCTTATGTATTGCCGGCAGTTCCAGTATGTCCGCATCCCGTGCGGCTTATTCAAGAGGGTGGATTTTTTGCATGTCCCGCACGTCATTGACGAAGTTTTCGCCGTTTTTTCGAGTTAAAAGGGAAAATGACGGTTGCAACTTTCCTTGTAACGTGGTATAATAGATATAATATAAAAAAATACACAAATATACACGCAGAACGGCACGGGCGCAGAAGCCCGCCGCACGGTCTGCGAGCGGGGCTTGACGGTCGCGGACACTCTGTCCGACACCTGTCGGCTCACGTCATAACATAAAAAAGGAGATTGATTACTATGGCACAGGAAACGGGCGGCATTTCCGTCCAGACGGAACACATTTTTCCCATTATTAAGAAATGGTTATATTCGGAGAAGGAGATCTTCCTGCGGGAGATCGTATCCAACGCATGCGACGCCGTAACGAAGCTCCGCCGTCTCTCCTCGCTCGGCGAGGTTCGGGACATTGCGGACGATTTCCGCATCACCGTCCGCATCGACGAGGAAAACGGTACGCTCACCGTATCGGATAACGGCATCGGCATGAACGCGGACGAGGTGCGCCGCTATATCTGCCAGATGGCGCTTTCGGGCGCGCTGGACTTTGTGGAAAAATACGAGGGCAAGGACGCGGCGTCCGACGGCATCATCGGTCACTTCGGACTGGGCTTCTATTCCTCCTTCATGGTCAGCGATACCGTGGAGGTGGAGACCCGCTCGTTTGACGGCTCGGCTCCCGTTCACTGGGTGTGCACCGAGGACGGAAATTACGAAATTTCCGACGGCACCCGCGAGACACGCGGCACCGACGTCATCATGCACATCAACGACGATGAAAAGGAATATCTGAGTGAATCCAAGATTCGGGACATTCTCCGCAAATACTGCTCCTTCATGCCGGTCGAGATCTACCTCGAGGTCGCAGGCAAGGAGACAGAGGCAGAGGACGCGGACAAGACGGCAGACGAACAGAAGGACGGCGCGGAAGCGCAAAAGCCCCTGCCCATCAACGACACCCATCCGCTGTGGCTCAAACAGCCGTCCGAATGCACCGAGGAGGACTACCGCAATTTCTACAGCCGCGTTTTCGCGGACTACCGTGAGCCGCTCTTCCACATTCACATCAACGCCGATTATCCGCTGAATTTTAAGGGCATCCTGTATTTCCCCAGAATCACAAACGAATACGAAAACATGGAGGGTCAGGTCAAGCTGTACTACAATCAGGTTTTCGTGGCGGATAACATAAAGGAAGTCATTCCGGAGTACCTGCTCATGCTCAAGGGCGTGCTGGACTGCCCCGAGCTGCCTCTGAACGTGTCCCGCAGTTATCTGCAAAACAGCGGATACGTCGCCAAGATCTCGGCACACATCGTGAAAAAGGTGTGCGACAAGCTCAACGGCATGTTCAACACCGACCGTCCCGCCTACGAAAAGCTGTGGAACGATATCAAGATCTTCGCGGAATACGCTTCCCTGCGCGACCGCAAATTCTATGATCGGGTCAAGGACAGCATCCTGCTCCCCACCACCCGCGGCACGTATTTCACCGTTGCCGAATATCTGGAGCAGGCAAAGGACAAGCACGCCGATACCGTGTATTACTGCACCGATCCCGTGGCGCAGGCACAGTATGTCTCCATGTTTGAAAAAGAGGAAATCCCCGTGGTTCGTCTGGATAAAATGATCGATACCCAGTTCATTTCTCTGGTGGAGGACGACCGCAAGATCCACTTCGTGCGCATCGACGCCGACGTTGCCGCCGCATTGAAGGGCGACGGCGAGGCTTACGAAAACAAGGAGCTGGCGGATCTGTTCCGCGAGGTCAGCGGTCAGGAGAAAATGACCGTGAAATTCGAGAATCTGCCTGCTCAATGTTTCCGAGCAGTCGCGCCGCGTGGAGGACATGATGAAGATGTACCGCATGACGGGCGGCGAGAGCGGTGCCGACACCTTCCCCGTGGAATCCACCCTCATTCTGAATTCCGCAAACTCCATGATCCGCCGTCTGGGCGAAAACCCGACCGACGAAAAGGCAAAGCGCGTGGCAAAGCAGATCTACACGCTGGCGCTCATCAGCCAGAGACAGCTTTCGGCACAGGAGCTGGAGCAGTTCCTCTCGGATAGCTACAATTTCCTGAACAGCGCATTCTGACAGACGGCGCGCGCAACCCGCCGCCGTTCGGATACATCGCCGCACACTCTGCGGCTTTTTCCCCGAGAATACCCCGCGAAATTCGATTTTGGAGGTTTTGAATATGGAAGCATATCAGGAAGCATGGAAAAGATGGATGGACAGCTCCGCTGTCAGTGAAGAGGAAAAAGAACAGCTCCGCGCAATGGAGCACGACGACGCGCTGATGCGGGAACGCTTCTCCGCATATCTCTCCTTCGGCACGGCGGGTCTGCGCGGCATTATGAGCCCCGGCACCAACGCCATGAACGTGCATACCGTGCGTCACGCCACACAGGGTCTTGCCGCCTTTATCCTCGGTCAGGACACCGACGGCACTCTGGCAGGGCGCGGCGTGGTCATCGCCTGCGACAGCCGCAATCATTCCACGGAATTCGCACAGGCGGCGGCATGTGTGCTGGCAGGCAACGGCATCCGCGTGTACCTGTTCGACGCGCTCCGCCCCACCCCCGAGCTTTCCTTTGCCGTGCGCGAGCTTCACTGCATCGCAGGCATCAATATCACCGCATCCCATAACCCCGCCGCCTATAACGGCTACAAGGCATATTGGGAGGACGGCGCACAGCTTGCACCCGAGCAGGCAGACGCGGTGTCCGCATGCATCGCCGCAACCGATCTGTTCAACGGCATCCGCGCCGTGTCCTACGATGCCGCAGTCGCGGACAAAAAGATCGAACTGCTCGGGCAGGACTTTGACGAGCGCTATATGGCGGCAGTCATCTCCCAGCAGGTCAATCCGCAGACCGTCCTCCAGGCGGCGGATTCGCTCTGCGTGGTCTATACCCCCCTCCACGGCGCGGGATGCCGCATCACGCCCGAGGTTCTGCGCCGCATCGGCGTGAAAAAGCTCTACACCGTGCCCGAGCAGATGAAGCCGGACGGCAACTTCCCCACAGCTCCCAACCCCAATCCCGAATTTCCCGCCGTTTTTGAGCCGGGTCTGCGTCTGGCAGACGAGGTGGGAGCCGATCTCATCATTGCAAACGATCCCGACGCCGACCGCACCGGCGCGATGATCCGCGGCAAGGACGGCAAATATACCATCCTCACCGGCAACCAGATCGGCGCACTGCTCGTGGACTATATCATCTGCGACTTGGAGGAGCGGAATGCCGTTCCGCCGCATCCGTATGTGGTCAAGTCCATCGTGTCCAGTGAGCTTGTCACCCGTATCTGCGAGGCACACCACGTCAAGATCCATAATGTGCTCACGGGCTTCAAGTATATCGGCGAGGTCATCAAAAATTACGAAAAGCAGGGATACGGCGACTTCATCTTCGGCTATGAGGAAAGCTACGGCTTTTTGAAGGGCACGTATTGCCGCGATAAGGACGCCGTGGTGGCTTCCATGCTCCTCACCGAAATGGCTGCATATTATAAACTGCGCCATATCGACCTGCGCGACGCACTCGACCGCCTCTACGAGCGCTACGGATGCTTCCGCGAGGCGACCGACAGCATCACGATGGAGGGTCTGGACGGCTCTGCCAAGATGGCGCGCCTGATGGATTCCCTGCGTGCCGCACCGCCCGCCTCACTCGGCGGAGAGAAGATTCGGGAGATTCGGGACTATCAGCTCCGCACCGTGCGCGAATTGGATACCGGAAAGCAGACCGACACCGGACTGCCGCCCTCCAACGTCCTCTATTTCACCACAACGACGGGGAACGTCATCGTCCTGCGCCCGTCCGGCACCGAACCGAAGCTCAAAATTTATTACCTCCTGCGCGGAGAAAGCTGGGAAGGCATCGACCGTACCCTGTCCGCCTGCCGCGCCGATATTCAGGCACTGGTAAAGCAGTGACATAAATCAAGACCACCGACTCAGCCGGTGGTCTTGATTTTATAGTAAGGCTTTACCGCAGAATTCCGACGGTGCAATAGCACAGTCGGATTTTTTGTCAGACGGTACAATAATTCGCAGGCTGTAGCGGCGTTTCCGCCAAGGATTTCTGCGAAGTATGATGAATGCTATGCGTGAATTGTGCGGTAAGGTCTTAAATACGGGTTTTCGCGTCCGGAGCACTCAAAATCAAACGATTTGTTAAGGTAAATATACTCGTTCAGTATTGCAAAAAGAGCTATGATCCCGCACTTCGGCAAAAAGAACCATATTTGCTTTTCCGCGCCGTCAACCTTTGCGCTTTTGCCGTGGATTACCCGCAATTTTTCAAGCTGATGCATCACGTCGGCAGGATCGTCGAGCTTCCATTCACGCATGGCATAATCGTTGTCAAAAGAAAATCCCCGCGGTTTCTCGTACAAGGAAAACAATGTGTGCAGTAACCTTTCGTCCGACAAAATTCTTAAATATTCACAGTACCGTTTGTCGGGATGCAAAGTCGAGCGCCAACCCGATTCCGGCTCGGGGAAAATACAACAAAACGGTAGCTCCGAACGGTTGGAGCCGAATGTGAATCCGCCCTCCGTCTCATTGCAGACAGAGCCGGTGCAATTGTCAAGTCGGCACAATAGGTTCTCAATTTGATCATCGTCAAATCCCGCCTCGCCGAAGCCGAATACGGAATATTCACACAGAGATGCGATTCGGCGCGCGTATACTAACTTTTCGTCTGCAGACATTCCCTCAGTAAATTGGAAAATGTTGTACGCAATGTCTGATAATGCAACCGCCTTGCGTCCAAACAACCGATCAAGCGATACGCCAAGTTCATCGGCTATGCAGGGAAGCTGTGCCGAATCCGGCAAACATTCGTCCGGTTCCATTTGGATACGGCATAGGAGCTTACGTATAGAGGTTCCGCAAGGGTCTCCTGCGTCATTCCTTTAGCAATTCGAAATTTTCTTATATTTTCACCTAAGCTCATTGCCGCACCCCCGCTTCGTTTATTGTCATCGGCGATATCGGCGTATTGATATACCGACAACCGTTCTTTTCGGTTTCAGGCAGGGAAAGATGCGCGATCGTCAGTAAACCGAGCAACATCCCACCGGGCTG
>CABUHM010000067.1:0-6852 GCA_902491355.1 uncultured Eubacteriales bacterium | reverse complement strand
TGATCGTGATCCGTCCCGATGCCTCCGAGACCGTTCGCGCCCATGTTTCGGGCTTACAGGAGGCACTTCGTAACGCTTACGGTGCGGGGGTCTCTGTGGTTGCACACTCCTCCGACCGTGTCCGCCGTCCGCTTGAATTTATAGTGGGACAGCAGGACGGCATCGCGCTGACCGATCCTGTCGGTCGGATGACTGATACCCTGTATCTCATCTCTGCTGTCAAAGAAGGAGACGCAAGACTCGGCGGAACAACCGATTACGCAACTGCCGCGGCATTGGATCGATATGCTGCGTCTCTGCCGCAGGGGAGCTTTACCATGGAATTGGGATTACAGGTCTGCGGTAGCTCAGCACTCCCGGAGGGTGCGTCCGGCTCCTTCCTTTTGGATGCCGACGGCGCGTTTTCCGTCATTGACGTGACACGACCGCAGAGAAATGAGCTTGATACCACGCCTATTACATCGGTGCCGACCTATCAGAATCCCGTGCTCGGCTTGAATGCGGAGAACGCGTGGGAGAATTACGGCTTCGGCGATCCCTTTATCATGCGGTACAACGGCATGTATTATCTTTATGTCAGCACGCGGGACGATTCGATCGGCGTGAAGTGCTGGCAGTCGCGGGATCTGGTGAATTGGAGCTATGCGGGCAATGTCACTGATGAACCGCTCACCAAGTGCGCATATGCGCCCGAGGTGATCTATTACAACGGCGCTTTTTATATGTATACCTCTCCCGGCGGGAACGGACACCGCATTTTGCGTGCCGAATCGCCGACAGGTCCGTTTACCCTTTATAACGAACAGAACTTCGGCATGACCATCGACGGCTCTCCGTTCATTGACAAGGACGGCAAATGGTATTTCTTTAACGCCAGCTTCGACGGGATCTATGCATACAGAATGTACGCGCCGGACGGATTTTTGAGCTATAAGATCCGCGATGAATTGTGCATGAACGGCTGGACCGAGGGTCCCATGGTGGTCTATCATGACGGACGGTATTATATCACCTACACGGGCAATCACGTTTTGACCTATTGCTACCGCATCAACTACGGCTCCACGACCGTGGGTCCCGATTCGGTTTACACGGTGCCGAAGAATAATCCGGTGCTCATCAGCACCTCCGAGGCGCTCCACGGCTTGGGACACAGCTCCACCGTGAAGGGTCCGGATCTTGACGGCTATTACATGGCATATCACTCCCTGGTAGCCTTGAGGTGGTTCCCATGCAGAGAATTTCATCTTGACCGCATCGTGTTCAACGGTGCGGAAATGCGTGTGCTCGGCGCGACGACTGTCGAACAGCAGGTGCCGTCCATGCCCGATATTTATCACTTCTTCGACACGGACAGCTCGACCGACGGCTGGACGGTCAAAGGCTCGCTGAAGGGCGACGGCACGCCGACCCTGACCGCAGGCTCGGCGATCCTGTCCGATACCAAGCTGTCGGGCAATTATACCGCCGAATTTGTTCTTTCCCGCATCGGGGAAAACGGTATGGCGGGCGCGGTGTTCAGCTATCAGGATGCCGCAAACTTCGGCTTGTTCCTCTTCAACCCCGCAAAGCAGACCGCGCTGATCAGCTTTACCGTGGACAATACGGCACATGTGACAGAGTTGCCTCTGGCGACCTCCTTTGGGGAGGACATGCGCTTTGACTGTGTGCAGAGCATGCAGGTGGAATTGCGGGACGGCGTGTATACCTTCTATATCAATGACCGTTTTGTTACCTCTTTGGACAGCACTCTGCCTGCCGGTACCATCGGTTACGTTGCACTGGGCGCAGAGGCGGAATTCTCCTACATCGGTGCTTCGTGTCATGTGGGCGGCAACGGTCTGGGCGATCAGTATAAGACGATTTCCGATACCGTGGGGGATATCCCCGCCGAGTCATACACAAATGAAGCGTTCCCCACCGTGGAAAAGGACGGCGTGTTCCTGGTCACGGCAGAGCAGGGCAATATCCTCAATTACCGCGTACTGGTCGCGTCCGACGGCAGTTACGACTGCACCGTGCGGTATGCTGCCGATGCGGGCGATGTGACCTTGGTCTGGTACTGCGACGGGGTGCGCATCGGGGAAATGACCCTTGCCGCAACCGACGGCAACATGCAGAATGCCGTCCTGCGCGCGCTTCCTCTTACCAAGGGTCAGCACATCCTGTCCTGTAAGGTTGAGGCAGGCGCGGCGGCGTTCCTGAAGTTTGAATTCTTACGGAATGAAAACGTGACCTCGGGTGCGCTGTCCCCCGACAGTGCGGCATATTATGACGGCGTGTGGCAGAACGACAACGGCGCACTGACAGCCGAAAACGGCTGGGGCAAGCGTCTGTACGGCTCGCCGAATTGGGGTGATTACACCGTGGAGGCGAATATCACCCTCGGAGCCGAGGGCAGTGCGGGTATCTTGGCACGAGCGACGAATCCCGGAACGTATTTGTTCATCAATAATGCGCCGGATGCCGCTACGGGCGAGACGGGTGCGACCAGTTTCATCGGATACGCGGCGTTGCTTTCCTCATCCGGCGTCTCGCTTTGCGGGGATTCGTACGGTGAGACAGAGTGTCAGCGCGCGGAGCATGTGTTCGAGACAGGAAAGTCCTACCGCTTGAGGGTAGTCTGCCGCGGGGCTGAAATTCAGGTCTATGTGGACGATGTCCTGTATTTGAACTACACCGATCCCGATGCTCGGATGCAGGGATATGTCGGTATCTGTCTGCGGAATTCCTCCGCATCGGCGGTTTCCGATGTGACCGTGAAGCCCTTGGGATGAAATGAAAAGATGCCGTATGCAAGTGCAGTTGTGTCTTGCATACGGTATCTTTGTGCGATCACATGCCCCGCGTCGCGTGACGTCGGAACGACGGCGCGGACGGAATCGGCGGGTGGAGTAAATGCGGTTTTGCCATAAACGTCGCCGCCGATTCCGAATCACGGGCGGCGTGCCGCCTGTGATTCGACGCGGGGCGCGAAGTTTGTGCAGACGGTGCAGAAAAAAGCAACACAAAACGGGACTGTCGCAGGTGACAGTCCCGTTTTTCAAGGTCTTATACCGACAGGAATGGAATTTGGCGCATTTTAATAGAATGTTGCGACCGGTTGCTCCGGCTTTTCCGCGGGCGTTACCGAATCCGCATACAGGACGGGACCGCGATCCCGATAGATCGGAGAGCGTTCGAGACGGATGATCGCGTCAACGGTGACCCAGTCGTAGTCCTTGAGCTTTGCGGCGTTGGCGCATTTGCACAGCATACCGTTGTAGGCGATATCCTCGGCACAGCAGGTCATGACATGACGACCTACAAAGACCGTGCCGCGCGGGAGCTTGGGATTGTTTGCCACCATGCCCAGGAAGTGTACCTTCTTGCCGTCATACGGCTCGGGATTTTCCACCAGATCGCGGTACCACAGCGCATAGTCGCGATCCTCGATGGTGATGACAGGCGCATTGATGTCAAAGGGAAGGGGATCCTCGATCTGATCCATTTCCACCTTGCCGTCCGTGAATTCATAAAGGATGTCGGCGCGGCGGGTAATGGTGCGCACCAACTTATGCAGTTCCATGCGGTCGGTCGCGTCGGTACAGCGGTTGAATACCACGGTGTCCGCATTGGTCAGCTTGTCCGCCACAAGATTCCGCATGTTTGCGTTGTATGTCATGATGTCCTGCGAATTGTACAGGGTGACCTGCTGACAGACGAACCATTCGTCCGGCATGGCGTTATACACGTCGCCCAGAAGCCACATGCCGTTGCATTCGATGATCACGCGTTCGCACTTGTGCGCATTGCAAAGTGCGTTGAGCTTGTCGGGGTTGAGCTGTGTTTTGGAATCAAGCGAAACCGTAAACACGTTCTTGCCGGCGAAACGGGTGGGATCGTACTCTTCCTCGCCTTCCTCGCACAGGAGCAAAAGGGTCTTTTCGCCTGCGTTGAAGCGGCTGTCCTCTAAGGTCTCCTGCAGAAATTTGGTTTTTCCCGCATCCAGAAAGCCGCAAAATAAATATACCGGAATCTCCATATATTCAGTACCTCGGAGCGATTATTTCACGCGGAACAGCTCGGCGAGCGCGTCCTCTTTGAGCTTGGAGCCGATCACGCACAGTCTGCCGATAGCGCCCGCACTGCCCGAACGGACATCGGGACAGCCGGGAACATAGTCAAAGTGAATCCATGTGCCGTCCTGCGCGGGAATGATGCCCTTGGCGCGGAGCACAAAGCCGAACCGACCCTCGTCCTCCAGTGCGGCAAGAATGTCGGAGATTTCCTCCTTGGTGTAGGCGAGTGCAGTCTCCACGCCCCAGCTTGTAAAGACCTCGTCGGCATGGTGATGATGCTCATGGTCGTGATCGTGACCGCAGCAGCAGGAATCGCTGTGTTCGTGATCGTGTTCATGCTCGTGCTCATGCTCATCATCGTCATCGTCGTCATCATCATGGTCATGGTGGTGATGCCCGCAACAGCAGGAATCCTCATCCTCATCGTGATGATGGTGATGATGCTCATGCTCGTGCTCCGCATCCTCCAAAAGCTCGCGGAGGGCATCGTCCAGGGTGTCCCGATGCTCCATCACGGCAAGGATCTGCTTGCCGTCGAGCTGATCCCACGGTGTGGTCACGATGGTGGCGTTCTGATTCTGCTCACGGACAATGGCAAGGCACTTTGCCAGCTTTTCCTCGCTCATGCCGTCGGTACGGCTGAAAATGACCGTGTTGGCAAAGGCGATCTGGTTGTTGTAAAATTCACCGAAGTTCTTGGCATACAGACGGCACTTTGTAGCGTCCGCGACCGTGGTGAAGCTGTTGAGCACGATCTCGTCCGAATGGATCTTCTGCACGGCGGCAATCACGTCGCTCAGCTTGCCCACACCCGACGGCTCGATGAGGATGCGCTCGGGGTGGTAGGTCGAAAGCACCTTTTTCAGAGCCTCGCCGAAGTCGCCCACAAGGGAACAGCAGATACAGCCGGAATTCATTTCGGTGATCTCGATGCCGGCATCCTTTAAGAATCCGCCGTCGATGCCGATCTCGCCGAACTCATTTTCAATGAGGACGATCTTCTCGCCTGCATACGCCTCACGGATGAGCTTTTTGATGAGCGTGGTCTTGCCTGCGCCCAAAAAGCCGGAAAATATGTCGATCTTTGTCATAAATATCATCTTCCTTAGCATATATATTTCACTATTACATTATAACACGTTTTGCAAAAACTGCAATAGTTATTCCGTAATTTTTCCGTTCGCGTAAAAATTAACAAAAAAGCATCGCATTTTCAATGCATGTGTGCTACAATGCATATGATTTTATTCGTGCAAATCGTTTTGCGGAAAGGATAGAGTATGGCAACCGATATTCTTCGCCTGGCAAAAACCTCGGCATCCCCGCCGACTGCATCGTTTTTTTTGGGCTGCGGAGCCGTTTTCGGCATCCTCGGCGGTGCCGCCGATCTGACGCGATCCCTCGGCGAAAACGCTCTTCTGTTCTGGGCACCCGCCGTGCTTCTGGCATGTGCGGCGCTGTTGTGCGCTTTGCGCTCGGGACGGAATTATGCGGTGGCTCTCCCGTTCCTGTACATCTTTTTTGCTCTGACGTGGGCAAACGCGTCGGGCGTGTATTCCCTCATCCTTTCGGAGGAAAGTTATACGGTGCGTCTGGTCACGGCGGATCGCAGGGAGCTTCTGCTTTTCTGCGTATTCTTCCTGCTTGATCTGATGACCCTACTCCTCTTTACCTTTGCTGATCGGGGAACACTGTGGAAGACCATGTCGTGCGTGACCTGTGCGCTCGATCTTGCTTTCCGTGCACTGTCTCATGTACTTCTTCACGGCGCGGACGCACGCGTTCAGCCGCAGATCGAAACGGTCATGATCGTGCTTTGTGCCATGCTCGTCCTGTCCGCGGGACTGCGGGAGAAAAAAGAGGAGTCCGCATCCTTCGGCAGACTTGCCATGTGGGAGACTTCGCCTGTCCCCGCGATCGTGTGCGTGGCGGGCGGCGCATATCTTGCCGTGGCAGGTGTGTTTCTGCTTCTTTACTTCTTTGTGCCGACCAAGACCTTTCCCGCAGTGCTTTCGTCCCTCATGCAGACCTTCGGCATCAGCCGTGCCTATCTTGCGGACGGGTTCGGAACCGTTGTCCTCTGCTTCGGCTTGTTGGGATGCCTGTTCGCACTGCTGGCAAAAAGCATTTGCGGCAAGGCGGGAACCTTTTCGGAATTCCGCCCTGCGCCCATTACGGCGCTTGCCCTGATCGGCGGATATCGGATATGGTCATTGGTCGCAATGACGGTTGACAGAAATCCTCCGTCGGCGCTCTGGATCGCGATTGTGACAGCGGCGTTTGCCGTGGACTGCGCCGCCGTGGTGCTGTTTTGCCGTGCCGACCGCTCGACCGCGGCGCGCGTTGCTGCCATCGTGCTCAACGCGCTTGCGGCTGTTGCCGCCGTGTTCAACCCGTACGACGTAGCGCCTGTCCCCGTGACGCGCGCCGTGATCTTCGCCGTGATGGCGCTTCTTTGCACCACCCTTCGCGCCGATCCCTTTGTGCGTGCACGGGTTAGCGCATCCGCTTTGGTGGGCGTGCTCTGCGGCGGTCTGTTTTCCGCTGCGTCCTGTGCGCTCCTTGCGTATATGTGGATGGGCGGCACGCTGACCGTGGAAAGTGCCTTGCTGGCACTTGCACTGCTTGCCATCGGAATTCTGACGATCTGTATTTGTGCGGGACGCTTGGTCTCGTATGAAAGCACGGACGCAATTCTTTCCGATATTTCCTCAGAGCCTTTCATGTCCGCGCCGCCGCTCCCCGTGTCAGACGGTGAGGCGAACGGCGAGCATGACCCGATGACAGACGC
>CABUHM010000066.1:0-6861 GCA_902491355.1 uncultured Eubacteriales bacterium | reverse complement strand
AGGGTGCTCTTTCCGCCGCCGCTCTGTCCCACCAGCGCCACACTCTGCCGATAGGGGATACTGCATGAGAGGTCGTGGAAGATCTCCTTGCGGTCATAGGTGAAGGCGACATGGGAGAATTCCACGCACGGCTTTCCCTCCGCCTGCGCGAGACGCATCTGCTCGCGGATATCGCGGGACTGCTTGTGCTCCGGCTCGGGCGTGGTGGAGCGGGTCTCCATCACACGCATGATTTTATCTACCGAGACCTCGGCGGTGTTCCGCGTGAAGGCAAGGGACAGCCAGGAGCTGAGCGTGCCCAAGATCATGGACATACTGGAAAGGAAGGCATAAAGCATACCCACGGACATGCCCTGCATGATGCAGCCGATGCCGCCCACGATGTAAATGACGGCAGTGCCGAGATACTGCGCGAATTCGGGCTTGGCGTTAGCGCGGACGCTCTCCATGTTCAGCTTGATGTTCTTCTGCTTGAGGGTGTCGAGATAGGCGACGCTCTGATCGGTCACGTCGTCCTCAATGGAGTAGGTTTTCACCGTGTCGATGCCGTGGAGCATGTCGGTGATGAAGGTGGAGGCGGCGCGCTCTGCACTGATGAATTCACGGGAAGCGCGGCGCACCTTCTTGCGGGACAGGAAATTCATGCCCGCCATGGCGCATGAGGTGAGAAAGAGCACGACGGTCATTTTCCAGTCGTAGGTGAACAGTGCGGTCAGGGATACGATCAGGGTGACTGCCTGATACGGTACGCCTAAGGTCACGCCGCTGAGATAGGTCTCGATATTGCCCATGGGAGAGCCGAGAATGTAGTTGAAGATCTCACCGGACGGCGTTTTGTCAAAAAAGCGCATGCACAGATGCTGAATGTGGGAAAAGAGCACCGAGCGCAGATTCATCATGCATCCCTTCTGCGCGCGAAGCTGGAGCAGATAGCTGTATCGGTAGGACATGATCCGCACAACGGAAATGATGAGATAGACGGCGACGCAGAACAGGATGAATTGGATCTGCGCGGCGGCACTTTGCGGTACATAGTCGCGGAAGGGCTGTTTTTCGATGCCGGTGTCCACGATGTACTTGATGATGAGCGGCTGTGTGGAGACGCACAGACCGCAGATAATGCTCAAAAGCGCGGAAAAAAACAGGGAACTGCGGAACGGCTTGAGATACGGAAGTATGACCTTCCAGAAGTGATATTTCAGCGGTTCCTTGCCCGCCTTTTGGGATCGCTTTGTCATATGTGAAACCTCGAAAACGGTAAAAGTCGCCACATTATATCCCAAAGCGGAGGGAAAGTCAATATGTTTTCGGGAAAATGTGCCCGAGAAATTTTCGCACAAAAAATTCCCGAAGCCGATATTCTGCAGGAGGTCGGCTTCGGAAGCATCGGATCTCAATATCAATCATATAAGTAAAGGTCAGGCGGGATACTCCGTGCGGTAGACCCTGCGATAGACCTCGCGGCACATGATGCCGAACTGCGCGGGGTCGATGGGCGCGGGCGCGGTCATGATGTACATGGGAATGGGCGCGTTCCCTGCCGAGAGTGCAGGCTGACAGTAGTCGTATCGGTTGAGATAAAAGCCGTTCCGCTCGTAAAAGCCGATGCGGCGCTTTGCCATTTCCGTCTCGGGCATTTCCACCTCGAGAAACAGCGGGGAGGTGCACCCGTCGGTCAGCTCTTGCAGGATCGCCCCGCCGATGCCGCTGTTTCTGCACTGCGGATCGACGGCTAAGTGCTCGAGAAAGGTGAAGCGCTCGAATTCCCAGACCGCCGCAAAGCCGATGATCCCTCCGTTCCGCTTCACGGTGCGGATGCGGTAGTCGCGCTCGTCGAGAAGCGCACGCTGTGCGGAGTACGGACGGTACTCACCGCATGGGAAGCTCCGCTCCATTAAACTGAAAACAAGGTCAAATTCACCCTTTTGCATGAATTCAAGCATATCGTTTTCTCCGTTGTCGCGTACTCAGCGCAGATTAGGCAGGACGGACAGTGCCGCACCCATGACGGGACCGTACTGCGCCAGCTCGGGAATGATGAAATTGACATGGAACATGTTGTTGAGTGCCGCAAAGATGGACTTTGCCTGGGGGACGGTGGTCAGGTTTCCGGTGAGCACGATGTCGCTGATGCCGTAATTGCGCGCGTTGAAGATGGCGCACACACCCGCCGTCTCAAAGACCATATTCAGGATGGCAAGCGCGATGTCCGAGGCGGATGCCATGTCGCTGAGGTTGCCGAAGTTGGCGGCGGTCATGTTTCCGGGCATGCCGGGCAGAATATCCTTGCGGGTGATGTCCTTGATGCGGAGATCGACATTGTCCAGATTGCCGCCGTCCGCCAGATTGATGATGTGATTGATATCGTCCATGCCCAGCATCTTCCGTGCCAGACCGATCACCGTGCCGCCGCCGACGCCCGTGCCGCCGAGATAGACCGAATCTCTGCCCTTTTCGGCGTATACAATGGCGGTTCCCGTTCCCATGGAGACAACAATCGCCTTTTTCAGCTTGGACAGAAACAGTCCGCCCAGTCCTATGCACGAAAACTCCGGCACGCCCGAGCAGGGCAGACCGTAGATCGGTTGATTTATGTAGGAGGAGCCGACGCCCGTGAGCATGATCTTTTCGATCTGTCTCAATTCCAGACCGTTTGCCGCCGTGAATTTGCCGAATGCGCCGTACAGCGAGGTCAGCGGATCAGCCGCAGTCACGTTCATGGGCTGGATAAGGTCGCCGTTCGGCGCAAAGCCCACGATCTTTGTGGTGGAGCCGCCGACGTCGATGCCGATTACCGTGTTCATGATAGTATCCTTTCTTTGCAGAAGCCGCAAAGCGTAAAATGCGCACGGAACGCGCAGGTGACGTATGCCGCCCACGCGTTCCGCCGTCCTTATGCATACATTATAGCACAGTCGGGCGCATTTGTAAAGCGGACGGCAAGATCGGCGTTTTTGCAGTTATACGGAGGGAGGATGCCGTCCGTGTTCGGGCTTGTCCCGAACACCGTGGTGCGGAAGCTCTCAAATGCGTTCTTCACGCTTGTGCAGGCGTTTTGAAACCAGCCGGGAATGTGACATTTCACATGACCCCAGATTTCCGCGCTCTTCTGCGCGATGCTTTGCATGCGGTCAAGGTCGAGGCAGACGGTCCGGGACGCGATATGAACGGTCAGCTCGTTCTGCGCGGTGCGCTCCCATGTGACGGGACACTTCAGCTTGCCGGACAGGACTCCCGCAGCGGTCAGGAGCAGGGCAAGGGTGAGGATGAATAAAACCGAATGACGGATCAGGCGTGCCATTTTCGTGGTCCTTTCTTATTGGGATTCGCCGCCGATGATATCGCTGAGCGCCTGTGCGGTCAGCGCGGCGGAGGCTTTGGCTTCCTCCAAAGTATTTCCCGTGGAACCGATTTCTATTAACAAAGAGCCGTTTGTATAATTTTGGTTGTAGGAGGCACCGCGCAGGCTGATGGGGCGCGCCAGATCGGCATACCGACGGTTGAGCACGGTCTGCAGACGGACGGCAAGCGCCAGATTCTGCTCCCAGTTCGGGTGATCCGCGCCCTTTTCATTTGTACCCGCCACCAGCATGACCTGTGCGACGGGCTTGCCGTCCGCGTCGGTCACACAGCGGATGACGCTGTTGTCGTCGCCCGTTATGGCGTCGCGGTGAATGTCGAAAACGTATCGGATGGAGGGATACTCCCGGATGTACTTCTGAATGGTCTGCGCGGCGAGGCGGTACGAATCGTTGTAGGATTCCGCATCGTGCATCACGGTGCAGTGGATACTGGAAATGCCGTTCTCCCCGAACACCTTCTGCATGACCGCGCCTACCGCCACCACGTTGTTCTCGGGGTCGTTCGAGCGGAAGGACGCCTGCTCCTGCGTGTACCACAGACCCGTCTCGGGACGGTACGCCTCGGTGCCGTGGGTGTGCAGGATCAGTACGAGAGGCTGATCGGGATCGGACAGCCCGTCCGTCCCCGCCGAAACGGGAAGTGCCAGAAGCGATTGCGCGTCGGGACGGTAGGAGGTCTGATTGTTTATCAGAATCTCGCCGTCGGACGGCTTGCCGCTCAGATCGCGGGACAGAACGGGAAACGCGCCCTCGGGCGGCGTTTGGCTTTCCTGCAATTTGTCGTAATACTGAAAGGCTAAGGAAAGCTCGTCCGCGGCGCGCAGGTGGATAAGCACGGGCGCCGCGGCATCGGGGTCGGACGGGGTGTCCGACGCGTCCGTTTGCCCGGTTGCCGAAATAAGATTGTTCTGGATCGCCTGATTGAGCAGATCGTCCGACGAACGGGAACGATACCAGAACCAAAGACTTGCCAGTATGACCGCCGCCGAAAACAGGCAGAACAGGATCTGTCCTATCGGCTCGCGGTGACGGCGCGATTCAAATGTCTGCATGATCATTCACCTCTCCGTGATCAAAAAACGCGGAATGCGGTCGCCGTGTGCATGGCACGACCGCTGCTGCATATATAATATATGATACGATGCGACGTTTCATGCTGCGGAAAACGCACGGTTCAGTGCCGATGCCAAAAGCTCGGCGATTTGCGACGTGGCGACATCGGCTTCCTTGAGGGATACAAAAAAGGACTTTCCGGTTTCCAGCACCTGTTCCAGCGCCGCGGGGATTTCGCACAGCCCCGCCTTTTCCAGTGCGCCGCAGATGAGGGTGGCGGAGCTGACCACGGTGGGGACGCCCATGGCGATGACCGGAACGCCGAGGGTGTCGCGGTTGAGCGGGCGGCGGTGGTTGCCGATGCCCGACCCGGGGGCAAGTCCCGTGTCCGAAAGCTGTACGGTGCGTGCCAGACGCGCCTCGTCCCGCGCCGCCAGCGCATCGAGCAGGATCACAAGATCGGGACGGACGTGCTGAACGGCGGCAAGGATGAGATCGGCGCTCTCGATGCCGGTCTGCCCGAGGACACCGGGGCAGAACGCCGAAAGCTCGACGCGCGGTGCTGGCTCTTCGGGAGGAAGAATGTGTCGGTTGACCTGCAGGGAGCGGACGGTCAGGGGACCGATGGCGTCGGTGGTCAGATCGCGGTTGCCCAGTCCGCATACCAATACGCGGCGGTAATTCGGCGCGCTCGCCTGCGCCAACTGTAAAAGCTGAAAGGTGAGCTGACGGCACAGCGCCGCCTTTTCCTCGTCGCCCAGTAGCCAGATATCCCCGAAGGAAAGGGTGATATATCTGCCGCATTCCCTGCCGAAGCGCTCGGCTCCCTCGGCGTTCAGGATGGTGAGGGACGAAAGCTCCGCGCCCTCGCACAGCGGACGGCATTCCCAGAGATAGCCGTCGCCCTCGTGCCGCTCCCGCTCTTTTTGGTCTGCCGTCGGCGCGCCGCTTTCCGCCGCTAAGTCGGTTCGGATGTATTTTGTGATGTCCATAGTCGCTGCCCTCCTGCTTTTCGGTGAGTATTGCCCCGCCTTTCGTCCTTTATTCGGTGCGGTTCGTACGGAGAAATTCACAAAAACGGAATTTGCAATTTGTGTGGAATCACTAAAATGCGGGAAAATGGTTTTTTCGGTGAAAAAAAGATTGATTTGGCGGAAAATTGGTGTTATAATGTAGAAACAGACTTATGCCCTGTTTGCGAAATCCCCGTTTCGGCAACACATAACTGTACAGATCAAGAATTCCGGGAGGAATCGGGTTTCATGAAAAAGAAAATACTTTGCGCCCTGTTGTGTCTTGTGACGCTTGCGGGGCTGATGAGCGGTTGCTCCGGCAACGGCGACGAGGACGTGGGTGCCGCGATCCCCGTTTATCTCAACACGCAGATCATCAACTTTGATCCTGCGCGCGCCTATACCGACGATACCGGATCGCAGATCCTGGGTCTGTTGTATGCCGGCCTTACCAAGATCCAGGAAAACGGCAAGGTAAAGGGCGACATGGCGGAGAAGTGGACATACACCGAAAACGCCGATAAGAATTATTACATGTTGGAATTCACCCTGCGCGAGACCTGCTGGAGTGACGGACGTCAGGTGTCCGCCGACGACTTCGTGTTCGCATGGAAGCGGATCATGAACTCCGATTTCATGAGCGAGGGCGCGGCGCTTCTGTACGATCTCAAAAACGCTAAGGACGTGAAGCTGGGCAATCTGTCCATCGACGACCTCGGCATTACCGCAGTGGATAAGACCATTCTGCAGATCGAATTTTCTCACTCCATCGACGTGGACGCATTCCTTGAGGTCTGCGCAAGCCCCTATCTTGTGCCCCTCCGCGAGGATAAGGTATCCCGCGAGACCGACTGGGCTTCCAGCCCCGCGCTGATCGTTTCCAACGGTCCGTTCACCGTCCGTACCAACGAGTGCGACGAGGAATCGCACAGACTGGTGCTGGAGCGCAACCTGTACTACTTCCGCGATAAGGATAAGGATAAGATCCAGAAGTCGGTCACGCCCTACCGTCTGGTGATCAACTACGGTGAGGATGCTGCCGCACATCTGGAGGCGTTTAACAACGGGACCGAGGTCTACTTAAACAACCTGCCCCTGTCCGAGCGTCAGAATTATAAAAAGCAGGCTACCGTGAAGGATACCTTTGTGACCCACACCTATTTCTTCAACACCACGCGCGCACCCTTCAACGATTCCAATGTACGCCGCGCGCTTTCCCTTGCCATCGACCGTAACCAACTGGTGGAGACAGTGGTCTTTGCCAAGGCGGCGCAGGGCTTTGTAAACAGCCGCGTTTATGAGACCAATCGCAAGACCACCTTCCGTTCCGTTGGCGGCGAGGTTATTTCCGCAAGCGCGAACATGGATGAGGCACGTCAGCTCATCCAGGCGGCAAATATCAGCGAAAAATCCTTTTCCCTGACCATCCGTCC
>CABUHM010000065.1:0-6865 GCA_902491355.1 uncultured Eubacteriales bacterium | reverse complement strand
GCATTGAAATCCTCGAGGTAGGGGAGATGCTGGAAGTAGTTTGCGTCGATCTCACCGGAATCCACCACGGTGTTCGGGATAACGTAATCGGTGAATTCGCGGACATCCAGCGTCACATTCTTCTCCGCCAGAATTTCCTTTGCAATATTCAGGATCTCGGCGTGGGGTGTGGGCGATGCGGCGACCGTGATGGTGGAGCCGCTCAGTGCGTCATAATCCACGGCGGAATCAAAGCCGTCGCTGGGGTTCTCCACAACCGAAATCACGGCGCCCGCATATTCGGAGGTGATGTAGTCGGCAACCTTTTTGCTGGTCAGTGCGGCGACAAGCGCCTTGGTCTTGGCACTGCTCTCTTCGCCCTCCTTCACGGCAACAATGTTGCTGTATGCGGAGTAGGAGCCTTCCTGGATCAGGGAATCGGAAACGGGCTTGAGTCCCGCGTCGATGGCGTAGTTAGAGTTGATCACGGCGTAGTCCACATCCTTGAGGGTGTTGGGAACCTGTGCGGCGTCAACCTCTACGAATTCGATGTTGTACTTGTTTTCAACAATGTCGCGGACGGTGGCGGTGATGCCTGCACCCTCCTTGAGCTTGATGATGCCGTTCGCCTCAAGCAATTGCAGGGCGCGTGCTTCGTTTGTGGTATCGTTGGGGACTGCGATCTTCAGCTTCTGCGTTTCGCTGTCGGAATTGTTGCAGGAAAACAGAAGAACAGAGGATGCGCAAAGCAATATCACGGCGCAAATAAGGGAAAGTATCTTTTTCATGACGGTATACTCCTTGGTTAAATGTTGTAAATTTCAGTTCCGGTCCTGCCGCGTTCTTCGGCGGCGAATGTATCTGTTCGTGATGCGGACGCCTGACACCTCCGCACCAAAACGGTTCGGTCGTCGTTTCGAGGGTCACATTCGTGTGCTGAAAATACAATGCAGGGAGGCGGGAAAGCGGAATAACATTTAGCACACAACTCCTTTGATGCGGATTTCCGTTTTTTAATTAGGTGATAAATCAAGAAGATTACACACGGTTGTCTTTTTCAAAACGGTAGGTATATCATAGCACGCGGGAGCTTTTTTGTCAATCGCTGTTTGTGATTTTCTTTTCATTTTAACATAAACCTCTCATTTTCATAAAAACCGACCGCACCCTCAGGGGAAAATTGTGCGGAACGCGCCCAAAATTCCGCACGGCGCACCGTCCGACGAAAAATTTTTTTGAGATTTTCTTCCACGCAAAGTGACGAAAAAAGCCCGTAAATACTGAGTTTTATCCGCTGTTTGTCCGTTTGACTTCAAGTACAATTGCACAAAAATATAGGAAAATTAAAAAAAACATTGCTTTTTTGTAAAATGCATGGTATAATACGGGTGTTTGCAATGTAAGATACAACAACTCCCGGCGTCATGAAGATTGGTCGTCGTCTTTTTTTTGCTCGACGGCACAGCGCTGTCGGCATTTACAAATTCACATTGAGGAACGGTAATGAGTGTTTACATTTCGGTTGTGAACAGCGTGACCCTTGCCTTGTACATGGTCATGCTGCTTCTCACCATCCATTTCATGTTTTTCGGTATTGTGGGCGTTTTCAAAAAGAAAACCTTCCCGCACACCGAGCAGAAGCTGCGCTACGGCGTAATTATTCCTGCCAGAAACGAAGAGGCAGTGGTCAGCAAGCTCATTGAAAGTATTCAGCAGTGCGATTACCCGCAGGATAAACTGCAGATTTTTGTCATAGCACATAACTGTACCGATCAAACGGCAGAGGTCGCGCGGCGTGCAGGAGCTACCGTATATGAGTATAACAATCCCGAAGAGTGTACCATGGGGTACGCTTTCCGTCATTTGTTCAACTGTATCCGCCGTGACTACGGCGTGGAGAATTACGACGGCTTCTTCCTGTTCAACGCGGATAACATTCTGGATAAGCACTATTTTGAAAAGATGAACGATGCGTTCGTCGCGTGCGACCGTCAGAGTATTATCACGTCCTTCCGAAATTCCAAGAATTTCGGTTCCAATCTCATGTCCGCCATGTACGGTCTGTATTTTGCATACGGCTGTCGCTTCGAGAGCCGCGGCAGAACCTACATGAACGTTTCCACGCGCGTGCAGGGAACGGGATACGTCATCAATTCCGAGCTGGTGAAGAACGGCTGGGATTATGTTACACTGACTGGGAGTTTACCGTCGATCAGATCTTGCAGGGTAAACCGATTGTATTCTGTGACGATGCCGTGTTTTATGATGAACAGCCCACCACCGCGGGTGTGATGTGGCGTCAGAGACTGCGTTGGTCGCGCGGACACCTTCTGGTATGCATCGCACGTTTTCGGGAGATCGTGTGCGAGTTGTTCCGCAAAAAAGATGCCAACTCCCGTGTGAACAAGTTTTCCCTGTACGACATCGGCGTGAATATCCTGCCGGTGTGCGTCATTACCATCTGCATCACGCTTTTGCGCTTTGTGCTGTATCTGTTTGCACCCCTGTTCGGCGACGATTTCTTTTCGTCCATGGGCGAGCTTTTGGCGATCACGCTTTGGCCTGCCGCATTCTTCTATGTGATCACGGTGCTTTCGTCCCTGCTCCTGTTCTTTTTGGAGCGTGAGCGTATCACCAACATTTCCTGGGGACTGCGGATCGCTTCCGCGTTCCTGTGGCCTGTATTCCTCTTTGTTTCCTTCCCCTGCGAGGCGGTTGCCCTGTTTGCCAAGAATCTGGGTTGGAAGCCGATCCCGCATACCGACACCACCGACTTTGAGGCTCTGAATAAAAAGTCGCCCAAGCAGTCCGCCGTTCGGGATATCAACGAAATCAAGGAATGCAACGGACAGAAGCTCAAGCGCTTCGAGGCGCAGAACATCAACGACTGACGCGCGGTGCGTCCGCTGTCGGGTCGATCCGAGGGACGGTGAGATGTCTGTCGGTATCGGGCAAAGCAAACGCTTCGGAAAATTAACTGAATGATAAAAACGAGGATTGTGTGTCTGTGTGACCGCAGTCCTCGTTTTTGTTTGGCGCGATGTGCCCGTTTTTCTCTCTTTCGGCGTTTTTGCCCGAAAATATTTTTCATTTCAGCCGTTTTCCTATTGCATTTTTTCAAATGATGTGCTATACTTCTTATTGATGAATAATCAATCAGATTACGAAAAGGATACAGATACATATGAACGCTACATTAGAACAGCATAATGCAAAAAAAGAAGAAATGATGGTAAAATGCTTTGACTGCTACGCCGAAAACGGCTTGACCGGTACGGGCATCAAGGCATTGGCGGGGGCGTGCGGATGCACGACCGGCAATTTTTACTGCTATTTTAAGAGCTTGGATGATCTGATCATTGAGTCAACTGCGTACTGCATGGCAAAGGTCGAGGACGATTTCATGGAAAAGGCGCCCACCGACCCGAAGGATGTCATGCGGTTTATCGAGGAGGTGCCGTACTGGACGGCGCAAAAGCACGGAAAGAAGTATCGCCTGATGTATCAGGTTTATACCCTTCCGAAGTATATGGAGCACGGGAAGAAGTTTTTTGAGGGCGTCAACGAGCGCTATTCCGAATATGCAAAGCAACTCGAGCCGAAGATCGGCATTCCGCATGAGGTTATTACGTCCCTCATCTTCATATTCGTCCGCGCCTGCGTGCACTACGCGATGTTCGAGGATGAATATTATCTGAAAAGCCAAATGGATGTACTCAAGCAGGGCGTTTCTCTTTTCGTCGAAAAATACAAAAAGAAAGGGTCAACGGAGGTAAGCTGAAATGAAAAAGCGCTTCATCTTCATTCTGGTTTCGGTTGTTGCTGTTGTCATGACAGCCGCCGCGTTCTTTGCCGTGAGTGCGAACGCGTACCAGAATTACGGTCTTTCGGTCGGCGGGGTGAAGGTCACGAGCAACTGCCTTTCCGGTAAGGGCTGGCGGTTCGATCCGGACACGAACACGCTGATCCTGAACGGCTTCAACATCACATCGGGCGGAACCTACCATAAAAAGATCAACGACGGCACCACATGGCTGTATTCCTTCATCCATGTGGACGATGACGTATCAATGAACCTGAATATCCGTCTGGAGGGTGCGGACAGCACCATCGGCTACTCTGCGCTGGCGGGCAAGAACGCGGTGTCCGCGGGTGACGGTACATATAATTCTTATTTCGGGATCTATAACAAAAACGGCAACGTGAACATTACGGGTTCCGCAAGACTGAGTATCTACACAAACCAGCTCTGCATTTATACTTCACAGAAGATCACCGTGGACGAATGCCCCAAGGGTGTTAACATGCAGGCGTATGTCAGGTGCTCCACTTCCAAATATCTCATTGTCAAGGGCGGCAGTAAGGTCAGCGCATACTGCGGCTTTTCGGGCGGGGACGACTATGAAGCCGCAATCAAAGCATCGTACGGCATCAATATCTATGATACCTCCGAGCTGTATGCCGAGGTCGAACGCCGCGAAAGCTCGACCTACGGTCATATCGCCGCGATATCCTGTCGGGAAGGCACAATCAATGTTTACGGCGGAAAGCTGACCGGTATTTGCTACATGGGCGGCAAGCAGTCCGACGGCTTCCCCGAGTGCTTTGCCATTCAGATGGACACGCTGAATATTTCGGGCGGAGGTGTTGTGGAAGCGCGGATTAAGACGGCATCGGGTCAGAAGGATTACCGCAGATCGATCGCCATCGGTCAGTATGACGGCAAGACGGGTACGATCAACTTCAAGGGCAAGGGTGTCCTTCGCACCGGCGTGGAAATGAAGAATCCCAACGGCGGACAGCGTGTGATCCCCGAAAGCTTCAATCTGCTCAACAACACGTGCACCCGCGTTACCGACTTAAAGATGGAAGACAAGGAGGTCGTATACATCGAGTATACCACATCTGAGCGCGAGGGTATCTTCCTGCATGAGGTCGGCGGCACGACGCACTGGTCGTATTACAAAGACTCCTTCTTGGAAAAAACCGGCTACCTCTTCCTGTTTGATCTGAATGATGCGATCGTGTCGGGCAAAGATTATAATGTCTATTCCGTTTCCGGCTCGCAAACAATGATTCCTAATGTCGAGAACGGCGAGATCCCCGCGATCACCGTAGAGTCGGGAGATCTGACGCTGTGGCTCCAGAACGGTAAAACCTACAATTTTACAAAGCCGATCGAGGTGAAGAGCGGCGTGACCCTGAATATTTTCGGGTTCGGTACGGTCAACGGTCTGGATGTTAAGGGCGGCGGTACGGTGGTTTTCAAATGCGGTACCGTTACCGGCAAGATGGAGAAGTCCCTGAAAATGATCGTTGAGGGCGGCAATGTCAATGTGGATTATGCCGGTCAGGCGACGGACGCGGACGGCGTGAAGGTGTGGAAACAGTCCTATGTCCTTGCCAATGAGGATTCTTCATTCAGCAGTGTCTCCCAGGTCTCGGTCAGGAACGGAAGAAATTATTCCGTGTACGGAACATATCCCATCGACGGCAGAAAGGTCTGCCTCTGGATGCAGTCAGCCGAGGAGCTGGAATCCCTCAGCGCGGTCCCGAGCGGCTATTCCTCGTCGCTGACCCTCAAGGGTCAGCCGGGCAATCCGCTTTGGCTCACCCTGTTCCAGTCCATTGCTACAAACGAGAGAACCCTTTATGTTGCAACGTCCGGTATGTCGGTGACGATTCAGCCCTTTGCCAAGGCGCCGACTGCCGAACAGATGAAGGATTATAAGCTGATATGGTCGTACAGTGACGACGGTCTGAACTGGACGACGATCAGCGATCCGAACTGCGACAGCGAATGCCGCCTCACCTATACCGTTGCGGCAGGGGAATCGTGGATCAACCGCACCTTCCGCTGTGAGCTTCGCAGAACGGACACGAACACACAGGTCGGTATTTATACCGCGACCGTCCATAGGTTCAATCCGAAGATCGTCAGCGACACCCCGTTCTCGGAAAATCAGATGGTAACGCTCCGTCTCGTTGAGGGAACGCTTCCTCCGGATGGGCAGGATGTTACCATAAAGAGCATCGCATGGTATGTCAGTCGGGACGGCGGCAAGACCTATGAACGCCACACGCCGGCAGACGGGAAGGAAGCATATTCCTTCAAGGTGACCGAGGATAAGGACGGTTGGCGCTATCGGTGCGAAGCCAGATTGAGCGACGGAACCACGCTCACCGATGTCGCCGTCTCCGAAACGATCGACGTGGAGGTCACCGACCGCTGGATCAAAATTCTGGAACAGCCCGAGAGCGTTACGGTAAAAGTACCCACGGGCAACAATTACAGCATCAAGGTGCTGGCGCGGTACGCGACCTCCTATCAGTGGCAGGTCTCCAAGAGAACCTATGCCGGAGAGGATGTTGCCTTTGAAGATATGCCGGGCGAAAACAAAAATTATTATTCGTTCGGATGGAGCCCGAGACTGTATGCCGAACATCGGTACTATGCTTACCGTTGCGTGGTCAAAAACGATTTCAGCCAGGTCATCACGGACGAGGTGACCCTGAACGTTCTCTATGATCCGTTTTTCTATAACGTGAGCCTCCCGATGCAGACGATCCGCGAGGGTGAGGGCACGGTCTTTGAGGCGAACATCTCAGGCGGAAGTCCTCTTGTGGCGACCGACGTCTATTGGGAGGTCTACATGGGTGAGGGCGGCTATGTCCGTCTTTCCGAGGTGGAGGCACTGCGCGATTACTGCATTGAAGAGTACGCCACCGAAACGTCCTCCGACGGCATTACTTATCACACAAAAACCACCCTGCGGATCGTAAACGCACCCCTGAGCATGAACGGATACTACTTCCGTTGTACCATGACCTACGGGGATACCCGGTCCGACTATCAGCCCTTCCTGCAATTGAAGGTGCTTACCGA
>CABUHM010000064.1:0-6877 GCA_902491355.1 uncultured Eubacteriales bacterium | reverse complement strand
ATGCAGACGCGGTTCGCCAGACGCTTTTCGGAGCGCTTTTCCAGGCTGACCGAAGCGCGGTAGCTTTCCACCTCCCAGTTCACGATGAAGCGGGTCAGCTCCTCGGGCATGTAGGACACGCCGCCGAAGGACTCGGCATATGCCGTGACCGTGAGGGCATCCAGCAGAACCGAAACGGCGACATCCGCCTCCTGTACGGTCATGCCGCACACAAATGCGCCAACGCCCGACAGGATCACGATCTTCGGACGGTAGCCGTTGAGGGTGGTGAAGGACTGAAATGCGTCGATGACGGCGTCACGGTCCGCCTTGGCATCCAGAACCAGCCACTGCGCCTTGTTGTACACCACGTGATCGGGTGTGAGTGCGCCGACGGGTGCCTCGGTGACGGCTTGCAGCTCGGCATTGGTTACAAAGGTAACGGTTGCAGGCTCGCCGTTGCCGTAAAGCATACGGAGAACGGGCGCGGTCTCCACAGCGCGATCCAGATCGTACTCGACCTCGGAAAAATCAGGCTCGCGACGGATGTGCGCACGGATGGTGTCCATCACATGCTTGGCAAGCGCGTCGATCTCCTCCACGGTGTCAGCCGCGAAGAATACGCCGTGATTCTGCAAAAACAGGAGCGATACGGGCTTCTGTGTTGCGGCTTGCGCGTCCTCCATTGCCATTTTGCAGGCAAGCGCGAGGATGTAGCCGGGCTTGGTCGCGTCCACCCACACGGCATCCGGAAACAGCTCGGAGATCACCTTTTTGCCGTGTGCGGCACAGGTGATGCCGTTGACGGCGGCGGGGTGCACATGCAGAACGTAGGTCTGCGGGAACAGCTCATGCAGGAGGGTCTCCACGCTCGGTCTGCCCGTTTCGCCCTTGGCGCGGGCAAACATGAGGTCGTGCAGGACCTGCTTTTCGCGCTCGGCTTCCTCGGAGGAGTAGCCGGAATTCCACATGGCGTCAAGACACGGACGCTCCATCTTTACAAAGCCGTCCGCAGTGATGTCGGCAAGAGAGGTGCCGGAGCCTTTGACATACAGAAAATCTCCGTCCTTGCAGGAGGTGTTGCCGCCGCCCGCAAGCACATATGCGGGGTCTGCACCGTAACGGTTGGACATGGCAACGAGGTTTCCGATCATATCGTTTGTCATCATGGTCTCACTTTCCTTTTATTATGGTACTTTTGATATTCGGCTGTTTTGCGGACAGCCTCCCATGGAAAAAGGGAGGCTGTTTGATGTTAATGAAACGGTCAGATCTCGGCGGCGTTCTCCAGAACGTAGCGCTCTGCCTCGGCGCACCACAGACCGTTATTGCGGGACACGATCTCGGCAAGTGCGGCGTAGAACGGCTCGGTCTTACCGCGCTCGGCAAAGTCGGCGATAGCGACCAGAGGCATGTTCTTGTTGGTATAGATCAGCTTCTTGCCGCCGGGAATGGACGGCAGGTCGATGATGGTCTGCGGCACGGCGTTCAGACCACCAACATGGGTGATCATGGCGGCAGGGTTGATCTTGCCCGTCTGCATCATGGCAAGGGACTCCAGCATGTCGCTCGTGTTGCCGCCCGATGTGCCCACGATGTGCGTGGACGCATAGTGCACATTGTAGAAATTGAATTCGGCAGAGAATGCGGGATTGGTGGGACCGGCAAAGAAGTTCAGACAGCCGTCGCGCGCCAGCAGATGATCCGCCATTTCCACCACGGGACGCACGGGAGCATACACAAAGATATCGTTGAATCCGCGTCCGTCGGTCAGACTGCGCAGATATGCCTCGGGATCGTCATATTTCGAGGTGTTGACATACAGAAGGCGCACGCCCTGCTCTGCCGCCTTTTCCACGGTCAGGATCTGTGCCGCACGGGTCAGACGGGCGTCGTCCAGATCGGTGACGACCACCAGAGACGGCTTGCGGTCGCAGTGCACGGCATAGTCGATGGCACCCAGACCCATAGGACCTGCACCCGCCAGAATCGCCATGCATCCGCCCTCGGTGATGCCCATGGAATGCTCATAGGAGCCGGGCGTGGTGTGGTAGTTTGCATGATAGCCGCCCACGATGCAGGAGACCGGCTCTGCCAGAGAGCCGTAGAAATATGCTTCGCCGCTGTAGGGCAGGAGGCAGTTCATCTCCATGACCTCATTGGGGATGACCACGTAGGTGGCGTTGCCGCCGATGTAGTGGTACGAATAGCCCGGGGCATCCAGGGAACCCTTATAGTTCAGAGCAGGCTGAATGGCGAATTTCTCGCCCGCCTTGTAGCGATCCGCCCACTTCTTGCCCACCTTGACCAATTCGCCGCAGAATTCATGACCGATGATCACGGGGTTCTGTGCAATATCGGCGGGAACGCGCTTATGCTCCGCGCCCTGCATTGCCGCCTTGTGGGAGGACATGCAGATGCTGTTGGACACGATGTGCGCCAGAATTTCGTCGTCGCGGATATCGGGCAGCTCGAATTCCTCCAGACGCAGATCGTTTTTACCGTAAAGACGTACTGCTTTTGTTTTCATGGGAGACTCCTTCTTTTCTTCTTATTTTTGCATGTTTTGTATCTTGTCGGGATTTCTTTTGGGGGCTTGCCCGTTTTGCGCACCGACCAAAAGGTGCGATCCTGCGGGAAAAGTGCGGAAAACGCTTGCAATCCCACTGTGTTTATGGTATCATTGTACCAGTATTTTCATGACTTGTCAACAGGGTGCAAGAATATCACATTTTTCACGTTTTGTGCCCAAAATACGCAAAAACGCGCAAAAACGCGCAACAGGAGTGTTTGGTGCCTATGTCATTGCCCATGCCTATGCTGTCGGACGAAAGAAGAAGCGAGATCCGACGGATTTTGCGTGCCGAACGTTCGGTGTCGGTGGAGGAGCTGGCGAAGCGGTTCTGCGTCAGCCCGTCCACGGTGCGCCGCGACCTCGACCGCATTGCGGACGACGGCATGATCCGCCGCACCTACGGCGGTGCGTTTCTCATGGAAAACCTGTCCAGCGAGCTTCCCATCTCCCTGCGGGAGCACGAAAATACCGATGCCAAGCACGCCATAGCGCGCGCCGCCGTCAAGCTGATCCGCGACGGGGACACGGTCATTCTGGATACATCCAGCACCGTGACCGCCATGGTGCCTCTCCTGCACGAGCTGGACGGGCTGACCGTGATCACAAACGGCATCAAGACGGCTTATCTGCTCAACTCGGACAGCAAGATCACCACGGTCTGCACGGGCGGCAGACTGCGGGAGCACAATATGTCCCTTGTGGGCATGCAGACCGTGCGCCGTCTGGGCGAAATGAACGCGGACATCGCCTTCCTTTCCTGCCGCGGACTGCACCTCACGCGCGGCGTGACCGAGGCGTCCGAGGAGGAGGCGGAGGTCAAGCGCGCCATGCTTTCCGCCGCGTCCCGCGCAGTGCTCCTGTGCGATTCCTCAAAGATCGGGCAGGTGCTCATGAATCAGGTCGCGCCCATCGAGCGGTTTTACGCCGTGGTCTGCGACAGCGAACTGCCGCCCGAATACGAAAAGGGTTTGGCGCGCGCCGGTGTGCAGACTGTCGTCATTCCCAAAAACGAAATGAATCAACAAAAGGACGAAACGAACCATGATGGAAGAAAATAAGCTCCCCGCACGCGCCGACGAAGCGCAGAGCGAGATCGCCGCACTGCGGAAGGAGCTGGAATATCACGCGCGCAAGTATTATGTGGAGGACGCGCCCGAAATCTCGGACTACGAATATGACCGGATGTTCCGCCGTCTCACCCAACTGGAGGAACGCTTCCCGCAGCTCCGCACCCCCGATTCCCCCACCGTGCGCGTGGGCGGGGAGGCGCTTTCCAAATTCCGCAAGGTGACCCACGCCGTGCGCATGGGGTCGCTGACCGACGTGTTCTCCTATGACGAGGTCGCGCAGTTCTGCGCCGCCACGGCGGGGCACGGCGGGTACAGCGTGGAATGCAAGATCGACGGACTTTCGGTCTCCTTGGTATATGAGGGCGGCGCGTTCGTGCTCGGCTCCACGCGCGGGGACGGTCTGGTGGGCGAGGACGTGACCGAGAATCTGCGGACGGTCGCCGACATCCCGCAGACCATCCCGTACACCGGACACCTTGAGGTGCGCGGCGAGGTCTATATGCCGCACGACCGCTTCGAGGCGCTCAACGCACAGCGGCAGGAGGCGGGCGAGGCGCTCTTCGCCAACCCGCGCAACGCGGCGGCAGGGTCGCTGCGTCAGCTCAATCCCGCGATCACCGCACAGCGCGGACTGTCCATCTTCGTGTTCAATCTGCAGGGCTGTGACCGCGCCTTTTCGGGACATCTCGAATCCCTTGCCTTTCTGCGTGAGCAGGGCTTTTGCGTGATCCCCGATCTGCGGCTGTGCCAAACGGTGCAGGAGGTCACGGAGCAGATCACGCACATCGGCGAACGCCGCGAGACCCTGCCCTTTGACATCGACGGCGCGGTCATCAAGATCGACAGCCTTGCGGCGCGCGAGGAGATCGGAGAAAATGCAAGCACCCCGAAATGGGCGACCGCCTATAAGTTCCCGCCCGAGCAGAAGCCGTCCGTCCTGCGCGGCATTACGGTGCAGGTGGGCAGGACGGGGGTGCTGACCCCCGCCGCCGAATTAGAGCCGGTTCGTCTGGCGGGCACAACGGTCAGCCGCGCCACCCTGCACAACATCGATTTCATCCGCTCGCGGGATATCCGCATCGGCGACACCGTGATCGTGCAGAAGGCGGGCGATATCATTCCCGAGATCGTGGGCGTTGACCTCAAACGCAGACCGTGCGATGCCGTCCCCTACGAAATGCCCCGCGTCTGCCCGTCCTGCGGCGAGCCTGTGGTGCGGGACGAGGAAGCCGCCGTGCGCTGTACCAACGGCGCATGTCCCGCGCAGAGACTGCGCAGTCTCACCCATTATGCTTCCCGAGGCGCTATGAATATCGACGGACTGGGACCCGCCCTCATTGCCCTTTTGTGCGATGCGGGACTGGTGCAGACCGCCGCAGATCTGTACGATCTGCGTCCCGAGCAGATCGCGCCCTTGGATCGCATGGGCGAAAAATCGGCGGCAAACCTCATTGCCGCCATTGACCGTTCCCGCCATGCGGGTCTGGCGCACCTCATTTATGCGCTCGGCATCCGTCAGGTGGGCGAAAAGGCGGCGGCGACCCTGGCTTCCCGCTTCGGCGATCTGGATAAGCTGATGCATGCCACCGCCGAGGAATTGACCGCAATCCCCGATGTGGGCGAGATCACAGCCGCATGCATCACCGAATTCTTTGCGCACCCGCAGACCGAGGTTCTGTGTCGGCGTCTGCGCGAGGCGGGCGTGGAGACCGTCGCCGTGCAGGCAGAGCCGATGGGCGACGCGCTGTCCGGACAGACCTTTGTGCTCACGGGCACGCTGCCCAGCATGACGCGGGAGCAGGCGGCGGCGCTGATCGAGGCAAACGGAGGCAAGGTATCTTCCTCTGTCTCCAAAAAAACAAATTACGTGGTCGCCGGCGATGCCGCCGGCTCCAAGCTGACACGCGCACAGGAGCTGGGCGTGCCGATCATTGACGAAAACAGGTTGCAGGAGATGTGTCATTATGCTGATTGATAATGTAAAGGTTTATTGCAAGGCGGGCGACGGCGGCAACGGCTGTGTGTCCTTCCGCCGCGAAAAATATGTGTCCCACGGCGGACCGGACGGCGGCGACGGCGGTCGCGGCGGCAACATCGTCCTTACCATCGACGAGGGCACGAATACTCTGCTGGATTACAAGAACCGCCGCAAATTCGTGGCGAAAAACGGCGGCGACGGGATGAAGGCAAAATTCCACGGCAAAACCGCCGAGGATACCGTTCTGCCCGTGCCACCCGGAACCGTGGTGCGCGACGCCGCCACCGGTCAGGTCATTGTGGATATGTCCGACCGCGAGCCGTTCATTCTCTGCCACGGCGGCAAGGGCGGTTGGGGCAACCGCCATTTCGCCACGCCTACCCGTCAGATCCCGCGCTTTGCCAAAAACGGGATCCGCGGAGAGGAGCGCGAGGTCATTTTCGAACTGAAAATGCTGGCGGACGTGGGACTCATCGGCTTGCCGAATGTCGGGAAATCCACCCTGCTTTCGGTCATCAGCGCCGCGCGTCCCAAGATCGCCGACTATCATTTCACTACACTGTCCCCCAATCTCGGCGTGGTCAGCACGGGCGAGGGGACGGGCTTTGTGGCGGCGGATATCCCCGGCTTGATCGAGGGCGCGTCCGAGGGCGCGGGTCTGGGTCACGACTTCCTTCGCCATATCGACCGATGCCGCCTTCTGGTACATGTCGTGGATGCCTCGGGTACAACGGGGAACGATCCCGTGGAGGATATCCGTACCATAAACCGCGAGCTGGCGCGCTACAGTGAGTCTTTAGCACAGCGCCCGCAGATCATTGCCGCCAATAAGCTGGACGCGCAGACCGACCCCTCCCTGACCCAACGCCTTGCCGATTTTGCACACGAAAACGGGTGGGAAATGATCGGCATTTCCGCCGCGGCACGGCAGAACGTGGATCAGCTGGTGCGCATGTGCGCCGACCGCCTGCGCGATCTGCCGCCCATGACACTCTACGAAGCCGACTATGTGCCGCCCGTTGACCCCGTTCCCGACGATGAACACGCGCTCGATATCCACCGCGAGGGCGATGTCTGGGTCGTGGAGGGCGAATGGCTCTATAACCTGATGGGCTGTATCAATTTCGACGACCGCGATTCTCTGCGCTATTTTCAGCGCGTCCTCCGTTCCTCCGGTGCAATCGAGCGGATGCAAAAAGCCGGTATCGCGGATGGCGATACCGTCTCGATGTACGATCTGGAATTCGATTTCGTGCTCTGAGCAACGGCGATCTT